>WFSK01000283.1 GCA_015486095.1 Thermotogae bacterium | reverse complement strand
ATTAGAAACACTAATCCCTGCTGCTTCTTGACCTCTGTGTTGGAGTGCAAACAATCCCCTGTATATTTCAAAGGATATGTTACCGCCTCTCACAAAACCTCCATATATTCCACAATTCTCATGCAGAGTCAATGCAGATCCAACCCCTCTTCAAGTGCATTTTCGTATATCTTCGCGAGCATGGGGATCGGCAATTTGAATACCTCGAAATCTGCATCTGTACTTCCCACACTCCCTATTTCTTCAAATGGGATCTCGTCTTCATGTGCCATCCTCTCGAACATTTTACATTTCGAGTTCGGTATAGATACCACGAATCTTCCCGGTATCTCCTCGAAGAGTATATTTACGTTTGGCTGCTCTCCTTCCCAGACGAAGCCCATCTTTGCAGGTATGCAACATTCTGCCACGGCGATCGCCAGCCCTCCATCAGAAACGTCATGTACGGCTGTGAAGATATCTTTCTCCATACAAGAGAGCATAAAATCGAAAACCTCTTTTATCTTATACCAATCTACATCGGGAAATACATTGCCTACCTCTCCCTTAACGCATTTCCTGTACATACTCCCACTGTTGACCCGTCCTCGAACGGGCTCACCAACGACGTACACCTTATCCCCTTCGGTGTCAAACGCGAATTTCACAGTTCTGGTGACATCCGGGCACTCTCCTACCATCCCTATAACCGGCGTAGGAAGTATGGATTCTTCTTCGTATCTGTTATAAAAGGATACGTTTCCACCTGTGATGGGAATGTTGAGGATATCACATCCCTCCGCAATACCCCGTATTGTTTCGGAGAATTGATGATAAATCCTATCGTCATCAGGGTCACCGAAGTTCAAGCCATCTGTTATTCCTAAGGGTCTACAGCCACTGGCAACGAGATTTGCATACGCCTCGAACAACACTGCTTTCGCACCTTCTCTAGGAGATATGTTGCAATATCTCCCATTCGAGTCGATGGTGACCCCCATGCCCTTCAACCCATCTCCGACTAACATGATCGCGGCATCTGCGTCGCCAGGTGGGACAACAGTAGAGGTACCCACCATGTAGTCGTATTGAGTGTAGATCCATTTCTTCGAGGATACGCTTGGATCGGATAAGAGCTTTAAGAATACCTCCTCGAGGTTTACAGGTTCGTTCACTATCGGAAGTGATAACGTGGACCTGGATATTGAGGTGATCTCTTTCTCATAACTCGGTGCATCTACCAATACGTCCAGCGGAACATCTGCCACCTCTTTGCCTTCCCAGAAGAGCCTCATGTTACCCGTATCCGTTAACATACCAATATTCGCTACATCGAGTTCCCACTTTTCGGCACACTCGAATATCTCTTTCTCTTTCCCCTTTTCTACTGCGAACAGCATCCTCTCCTGTGATTCACTCAACATGATCTCTGCAGGCGTCATTTTCTCTCTTAAAGGAACTCTCTCTAAGAAGAGGTCCACCCCCATCCCACCTTTTCTTGCCATCTCCGATGAGGAACTCAATATCCCTGCTGCTCCCATGTCCTGTACTGCTATCACCTGAGGTAAAGAGCACATCTCAAGTGTAGCCTCTATGAGCTTCTTTTCGGTAAAGGGATCTCCAACTTGCACAGATGGCCTGTCTTCAAAACTCTCCTCTCGAAGTTTCCTCGAAGCAAAAGATGCTCCGTGTATGCCGTCTCTTCCCGTCTTCGAACCCACGAGTATGAGAGAATTTCCTACTCCCTTCGCTCTTGAGGTTCTGATGGTAGAGCGATTAACGATACCCACTGCCATCACGTTGACTAGTGGATTGTTTTCGTATGAAGCGTCGAATCTGACTTCCCCTCCAACGGTAGGAACACCTATAGAATTACCATAGCTACTTATTCCTGAAACGACTCCTTCGAGGAGATATCTCGTTTTCCTGCTCTTCGGTGAGCCGAAAGTGAGGGAATCCAGTATGGCTATCGGTCTCGCCCCCATAGCAATGATATCCCTTATGATCCCACCAACTCCTGTAGCAGCACCCTGGAATGGCTCTACAGCACTGGGATGATTGTGACTCTCCACCTTAAACGCAATCCCAATATCATCACTTATCCAGACTATCCCTGCATTTTCTTCGGTATTTGCCTTGAAATACCTCTTGATGAGCACCTTCGAATGCTTGTAGGAGCAGTGTTCGGACCACATCGCCGAGAAGAGTAGCAATTCCACATCGTTTGGAAGCCTCTTCAATCTCCTGCAGATCTCATCGTATTCCTCTTTTTTCAATCCCACATCATCGTAATCCATCTCTTTCACTCACCTCGCGAGACAATTCATGGTATATGGATTCGAAGACACATCTCCCATCACCATTTCCCAACACTCCATCGCAGTTTCTCTCTGGATGCGGCATCATTCCCAATATCCTGAACTCCTCGTCCATAATACCAGCTATAGCGTTCATCGAACCGTTTGGATTTTCAACGTATCTAAATATTACCCTCTTCTCAGACTCGAGTTCGTAGATCGTCGAGGCATCGGCACAATAATTTCCATCGGAATGCGCGATCGGGAGCTTGAGCACCCTCTTCTCACACATCCTGGTAAATGGGGTGTTGTAGTTGACGATCTCTATATCGCAGAATTCACAGATGAACCTGTTATTCGCATTTCGAGAGAGTGCACCTGGCAACAGTCCTGCCTCCGTTAGTATTTGAAAGCCGTTACAGATACCGAGTACGTATCCCTTTTTCGATAAGATATATTTCTCAACCGCAGACATAACAGGAGAAAATCTTGCGAGTGCACCGCAACGGAGATAATCACCGTAAGAAAAACCGCCAGGAAGAACTATCAGGTCATAATCGAATAGTTCAGTAAAGGTATGCCATACGTATTCGACTTCGACTTCTGGTAGGCGAGAAAATGCCTTGAACGTATCCCTATCGCAATTCGTGCCCGGAAAGACTACGATTCCAACCTTCAACCTTCATCATCTCTCTTCAGTTCGATCGTGTATGTCTCTAAAACCGGATTCGAGAGGATACGTTTGGCCACTTCCTCTACGATGGCATATGCCTTATCCCGATCCGTGGCATCCACTTTGAATACGAAATGCTTCCCTACCCTGAGGTCCGTTATGGCATCGTAACCGAGATGAGAAAGAACTCCAGATATCGCTTTAGCTTGTGGATCCAAAACTCCTTTCTTAAAATTCACCAACACGTCTGCCTTATACATCTCTGATCATCCCTCGATCCTATCGAGAAGGACTCTATACACCTCTCTTGGATCTGCAATAGATCGTCTGTAGACGTCTTTGTCTAAGGATTCCTTCGTTTCGGCATCCCAGAACCTACAGGTATCCGGTGTGATTTCGTCTCCAACGAGCAATTCACCATCTTCACCGAAGCCGAATTCGAGTTTGAAATCCACAAGTAAGATCGCATGCTTGGAGAGAAATTCTGAAAGGATACGATTTATCTCGAGGGTATGTTCGTGTATTCTGGATATGGTATGCTTATCCGTAATATTCAAAGATATCACCGTATCTTCACATATAAGGGGGTCTCCAAGAGAATCATCCTTAAGGAAGAGTTCGAACAACGGTTCTTTTAATTTGATACCCCTTTTCACACCATATCGCCTGCAGAATGACCCTGCCGTGTAATTTCTCATCACGACCTCCAGGGGGAGCATCTTCATCTTCTTCGCAACGAAAGATGTCTCATCGTAGTCACGTACGTAGTGATTTGGAACGTCGGAGATCAAGTTGAAAAAGATCCTGTTAGCGCTATTCGAGAGTTTTCCCTTGCCTTCCAGCACCGAATGCTTCTTACCATTCCCAGCCGTAATATCATCCTTAAACTTGACGAGGATGTGTCCATCTTCACCGATATCGTAGATCTCCTTCGCCTTTCCAGAATAGAGCATCTTCATACTACCGCCTCCATTGAAATGAAAAGAACACCCCACAAGGAGTGTTCTTTACAACTTCAACACTTCCTTGTAGTCGAACGATTCTCGGTCGTTCGGTAGAGACTCCTAAGCCATATTCTTAGGATTATACAAGGAACGAAATACTATTCAATTTTGATCAAAACAATTATATCATGGAAGCAAGAGACCCGGATAATATATTATTTTATACCTACGAAGGCATATCGTTTTTCGAGGCAGGTGGAAGCGTATCCTATGCTTGATTCGGTTGGTTTTGCATCGGACCGCATCGAGT
>WFSK01000282.1 GCA_015486095.1 Thermotogae bacterium | reverse complement strand
GTTTAAAGACAGATACGAAATTGGAATTGGTAAGGATCGAGGAGGATCCTACAGAAAGATCATCCACTTCTTAGCCCTTCTATACATTTCTTTAACTCGATGGCGTTGTTCTCTTTCAACAACAACTCATAGAATTCCATAGCCTTTCTATCCTCAACACTTGATTTGTTCAAAAAATACAATCGCATCTTCTTCCTGAATTTCATCTTCTCCTCTTCTTTCATCCCAGCAATGGCATATATTATCTTTCTCAACTCCGGATCGTAAGCACACTTCTCTACGAATTCCTTATCGAAGGTCATCTCGTAAACTCCTGAAGTAATCGTTTATGAGTTTGATCAATTGTGCTTTATCTTTCACTTTGAATACACTGTCACGGAATTTACATGCGTTTGGCATTCCCTTAACGTATCTGACGAGGCTCTTACGGAACTCCCTTACACCTCTATCTTCTCCCAAGTCTTCGCACCAACCTTTGAGTTCTTTTCTGATCACTTCGTATTTTTCTTTCATAGCTACAGGGCTATAGGAGCCGTATATCATAAATTCTCTTATCTGCTTGAAGATCCAAGGCCTGCCGATGGCTCCACGGGCGATCATGACACCATCAACATTGGTAATTCCGAACATCTTTACTACATCCTCTGGTGTAAAGTTGTCACCCGAGCCGATGACAGGGATATTTACCTCTTCTTTTACTTTTCTTATGATCTCGAGATCTACTTCACCACCATAACCCTGGGTCTTCGTTCGTCCATGCACACAGATAGCATCCGCTCCACCTTTTTCTATCATCTTTGCACACTCCACAGCATTTATATTCCTTTCATTCCAACCACTCCGTATCTTGACTGTGACAGGGACAGAGGCATATTCTTTCACCGCACTAACGATCGCTTTTAATCTCTTGGGCTCTCTCATCAACGCAGCTCCTGCCCCCTTTTTTACGACCTTCCGTACGGGACAACCTGCATTTATATCCATCAACGCAGGTTTTATTCCAAGTCTTTTCAGCTGCTTTATCGCTCCAATGAAATCATCGGGTTCGCTCCCAAAGAGTTGAATACCAGTAGGTACATTGGAGTTGAAAGATATCATCCTTATGGTGTTCTTATCTCCTCTGCTCAGTCCTATCGCGCTTACCATCTCCGTGTAGACTAAGGAAGCCCCATACGAGTAAGCTATTTCTCTGAATGCCCTTGTCGTAAAGCCAGACATGGGTGCTAGGAAGATATTACCTCTCAAGCACAGTGTGCCTATGGAGATGGGGTGATAGAAGCCCTTTTTATCTCGTCCAATCTTTCCTTCACAGCCTTTATATCCTGCCATGTATACCATTTCGGAGAACCCTGTTCTCTGCTTGGATTCCTCAGGAGATAACTCGGGTGAAACATGGGAAAGACTTCTATCCCATTTCTCCACTTGTACCATGTTCCTCTTATCTGGGTTATTCCACCCTTTAGATCTGGTAAGAACACACTCGTTGCCGGTGCACCCAAGGTAACGATGATCTTCGGTTGAATGAGCTCTATCTGGCTCATAAGATATGGAAAACATGCATTCACCTCATTCGGATAAGGAGTCCTATTTTTTGGAGGCCTACATTTGACTATATTCGTTATATAGACCTCCTCTCTATCTATACCCGCAGATTCTAATATCTTATCGAGAAGCTTTCCTGCCCTCCCAACAAAGGGTCTGCCGAGGGCATCTTCATCTCCTCCAGGTCCTTCACCAACGAACATGAGGACTGCGTTCCTATTACCTTCTCCTGGAACAGCATTGGTCTTTCCCTTATATAAAGGGCACCTTGTACACGTATTTATTCTTTCTTCCAGGATCTTCCACAACTTATCTTTTTCTATCACACCTTGTATTATACAGCATTTTGAAAGAATACGTATAATGGCATTTTATTTGCTATTCCGAATGCGAAACGAGTTGCCTCATATTCTGTTAAAACTTCATCGTCGTTTATCGTGTCTCCATGGATCACATGATAGATCTCGTGAAGGATCAGAAGATTTAACCTGTAATTTCTGAAAAGAGGATTTTTGCCAAGGGAATGTAAGTTGTAACAGATCACCATCTTACCGTTTATTCTATATGATATAGCGTCTATAGGATTATCAGGTAATGCATATGCCTTTATCTCGATATTTAAAAGCTTGAGAAGGGTTTTCATCGTGAAGTTAAGTCTACGTTTCACAAAATATTCTACAATCTCAGTTATCATCTTATCTACATCTGCTTTATCAACGATGTGCTCCAGAAGCATCTTCACCAGAACGCTTTTGAGAAATGTACTTTATAAGTGTAGAAATTGCAGTTCTATCCGTCTCGGTTAGATCTTCGGGTAAGTTTGAGAGGACGTCGATCACAGTTCTCGTATACGTGTCATCTCTTATTTCCCCTGTTATGTCCAATAAGGTTAGAAAGGCATATATGAGTTTTTGTGTATGCGTTCCCTTTCCATGAGCCGCTCCTATAACCAAGTCAGGGTACTTCTTCCGGAGCCTTTCTATCTGCGATTCTAAGAACGATTCTATGAATTTCCTACTCCCCTTTTTCGCATCATCTAAACCTAGAAGGTAATCTACAGTTGTGCCCAAGATCTGCGCGAGTAAGATGAGTTTAGATGTAGGAGGTTCTGCCTGTCCAACTTCATAAGCAGATATACTTTGCCGTGTTACTCCCAAGATGCGAGCGAGATCGGCTTGACTCAGACTTTTCTCTTTTCTCAACTCCTTCAGTCTTTCTCCTCTGAACAACCGGATCACCTACATTCGTAACTATTCTCGATATCATTTTATCATATTAATGTCATACAGTGTAAACAGCAATATAAAAGTAACGAATAAAGTTGTCGTTATCACACTCATTTGCCATTTTCTGTTTGAGGTCTCCTTTACTCTTTTCACGTCTGATATTTCTGGATATACGAGTCTATACTTTACCCGTCGAGTTTCTGTATCCAGTGTAAGAAGAGCCATTGGATTGGCGTATGGTGCCCCTTCATAATAATAACGATTACCTGCTTTCATAAAAATTGGCCCGGTATGATCATGTCCACTCAATATCAAATCAACTCGCTTAAACTCATGAAATATCACAAGATCAAGAGGGACCTGAAGGTGAGCGAGGACTATGACATAGTTGACAGGTGGAAGCCTTTGAAGTACGCTTTTGAGTGTTCTTATTGGGTCTTGAGGAAGTTCATCAGGGGTATACTCTACGGTTCCTGCTATATGTTGAGGAGTGGTCAGTCCTATTATTGCAATTCTAAAACCATTGAAATCGAATATCTTGTATGGTGGAAGTCCTTTTATATTTGCTCCGATCAATTTATCGTTATCTCTCATATAACCTTCAAGCCAGTCTTTACCATACATATATTCGTGATTTCCAAGGATCATTGCATCGTAGTTGATCTCTTTAACGAGCTTTTCTCCATCCTTTCGAATACTCCAGAAAAATGGTTCATCAGCCTCGTCTTCGAAGAAATCACCGCCGTCTAAGACAAGGATATCCTTTCTGCCAACCTTTTTCAATAGTTTGGGAAGCCCTAATAACCCTACATAATGATTATTCCTAAGATGATAGAGCCTTTCATGCACATCGTTGCTAAAATATATCTTCAATTCAAAAGGAAATATCATCGTGGAGAGGAATGAGACTAAAAGGAAACAGATAACCAGATATCGCAATCGCTCCCACCCTTCCATATTACACCGGTAACCACAGTTTCAAACTTCAACTCCCCAAGAACACAAAACATTAAAGTTCCATCCTTCGTGATCAGAGATGTCCCCATTTGAAGATATTCATCCGGAAGTATATTATACGATTCGAGCATCGAGCTCAAATGCCATGTCCATGATCGATCGAACACGTTGAAAGTGCCAGATATAGAAAGATAATTGAGGATGAAGAGAAATCTCCTTTTTTGTAGATAGATGGTAGTATTGCCATTATTATCGATCTGAAATACAGATGAAAAAGTCGGATTAGAAAGGAATACCCACCTTCCATATATCTTACTTGAGTCTAAGCCGAGCATAAGATGTTGGGATGGAAGGTATGCGAATTCGATAGAGGGATGTAAAGGGAATAGGGTTACATCGAAGACTTCTCCTGAGGGGATGAATCCGAAAAGGTCATTGTATATCATAACGCCTCCAAAGAGTAAGCAAGATGCAAATAGAAGCAAGATGAGAAGTAGATCAAATCGAGAGTATAACATTATCTATCAATCTCGCTTTCCCTATGTAAACTGCCAGCGCGACGATGAATCTTCCCTGCAACTTCTCTATTGGTTGCAATTCCTGCTCATCTACTATCTCTATATAGTCGATCCTGGCATGGGGATAGCGAGCGATAAGCTCCTCCATTTTGGCGATGACATTCCTCGGATTCCTTTCTCCCTTCTTTATGAGCTCACTTGCGAGCTGTAAAGCCTTATATAGACAAACGGCTTCTTTCCTCTCTTCAGAAGTTAAATATATATTTCTCGAACTCATGGCGAGTCCATCGCTTTCTCGAACTATTGGTAACTCGATCATTTCCACATCGAGGTTTAAATCTTTAACCATAGACTGTAAAACACGAAACTGTTGTGCATCCTTTTGTCCAAAGTATGCCTTCGTGGGTTTTACGATGTTGAATAGTTTCAGAACCACAGTTGCAACCCCTCTGAAGTGTCCAGGTCTTTTTGACCCGCAAAGATGTTCTGTTAACCTTTCTACTTCCACATAAGTATGGTAAGGGTCAGGATACATTTCCTCTACCGAAGGCGAGAATACGTAATCTACTTTATTTTCTTCGGAGATCTTCAAATCTCTATTTGTATCTCTTGGATACGATGAAAGGTCTTCCATTGGTCCGAATTGAATTGGATTGACGAAGATACTTATCACGAGGATATCATTCTCCTCCCTCGCTTTTCTGATCAACGAGATATGTCCTTCGTGAAGGTATCCCATAGTCGGGACAAAACCTATAGTTTTCCCATGCTTGATGTAATTTTCAGATATATTTTTCATCTCTTTTATCTTTTTAACGATTCTCATATAGTTGCCACCCCTAATCGAATATGTTATCATACATTGTATCATGAACTTGTGAGGGAGTGCTATGAGGATAAACATTATGACAGATGCAAATAACATTATGTTAGAGGTTAGGAATTTATGGAAATCTTTTGGGGACCTTGATGTACTCAAAGGAATAAATATGAAGATAAGAAAAAAAGAAGTTGTAGTGATAATAGGTGCGAGTGGGGGTGGAAAGAGTACCTTTTTAAGGTGTATTAATCACTTGGAAGGTTATCAGAAGGGGGAGATCTACTTCGATGGTGAACTGATAGATCCCAATCGTCCCGATATAAATGAAATAAGAGCAAGGATGGGAATGGTATTCCAATCCTTCAACCTATTTCCTCACCTGAGAGTCTTAAAAAATCTAATCTTGGCCCCGGTTAAGGTTAAGAAGATGAAAGAAGAAGATGCAAAAGAAAAGGCGTTGATGTTGTTGAATAGGATTGGATTGAGAGACAAAGCAGATGCCTACCCAAGCCAACTATCTGGGGGTCAACAGCAACGAGTGGCGATTGCAAGGGCTTTGATGATGGACCCTGAACTAATGCTATTCGATGAGCCCACATCTGCCCTCGATCCTGAATTGGTTGGTGGTGTCCTGGATGTTATGAAGCAACTGGCTAACGAAGGTATGACAATGGTGGTAGTTACACATGAGATGGGGTTTGCAAAGGAAGTGGGGGATCGAGTGATCTTCTTCGATAAGGGTATAATAGCGGAGGAAGGTCCCCCAGAACAGATCTTCACTTCACCAAAGAATCCGAGGACGCGAGAATTCTTAATGAAGGTATTGCAGGTATGATGATATGAGAATAGATGAGAATGTTTACCTCGAAAGATATGCAAGGGAAATTACCTATCTCGGTGATGTAAGGGACGATAACATAAGAAATGCGTTTCGTATTGTTCCTCGGTCTATCTTCATACCACAAAAAGAGCATTATACACTTGCGGAGATCTATTCTGACAACGTTATACCCTTGAAGATCAGTGAAGGGAATCTCATCAGTTCTTCTTCACAACCTTCTCTTATGGCGTATATGCTTGAAGGTGCAGGGGTATCCCCAGGTGATAATGTTTTAGAAATAGGAACCGCTACCGGTTATGATGCTGCCGTTATTTCTACAATAGTTGGACCAGAAGGTAAGGTAACTTCCATCGAGTACGATAAGATGCTTGCAGAAACTGCAAAAGAAATCCTCTTTTCTAACGGATACGATAACTGTTTGGTGATAAACGATGATGGTGGCAAAGGTTATTCTGACAACGCTCCTTACGATGAGATCGTTGTAACCGTTGGGATATACGATCTCACGAGGGAGTTATTCGAACAGTTAAAGGATAAAGGTAGAATTGTGGCACCTATTATCCATTATTGTGGCGAGAGTACCCCTGTCTTTGAGTTGGAAAAAGAAGGTAACGTATTGAAGGGTAAATTCTCCGTAGATGCTATCTTCGTCCATGCGAGGGGTAAAATAGGTCCTCCCAGATATGATATAGAAGGATATAAGAAAAGATATGAGAATAGATTTGGTAAGAAGATAATACATACTTCTTCATTGGGTAAGGAAATCTCCTATAGAGACTTTTTGCTCTACATATCTTTAACAGAAAACAACACTGTTTTTGATGGCAAAATATTATATGTAATGGATGAAAGATACGGTCTACTGCGAATATCGAAGAATTCAGTGACACTCTACGGTGACGAAGTTCTATTGAGAAGGTTGGAGTCTACGGCTCAGCAATATAAGGCAGCTCGAATCCGTTTGAGTAACTTAGAGCTCACCTTATATCCTAAGTGGCTTTCCTTTGAAATAAAGGCTGATTTTGCTGTAAAGCGCAGAGACTTCACCCATGCGTTCCGAATCATTAAGAAGAAGCAATGATCTTATCGGGCATTCCTTTCCAGATTCAGAAGAAATGCCTTTATATCTACCCCACCTGAGTATCCACCGAGTTTGCCATCCTTATTCACAACTCGATGGCAGGGAACGATTATTGGAATAGGATTGATAGCCATCACCCTTCCCACCGCCCTTGCTCCTTTCGATACACCTATGGCTTTTGCTATATCACTGTAACTTCGTGTCTCCCCATATGGTATTTTGTGTACCGTCCTCAATACCTTTTTAGTGAACTCACTCCCATCAATGTGGAATTCGACCGTGAACTCCTTCCTTCTTCCACTGAGATATTCTTTTATCTCCTCTGCCACCTTCTTTGAGAAGGGACTGGAAGAGCGTTTCACACGTTCCTCAGCTCTGATAAAGCGTATCCTAACAACTCTGTTCTTATCACAGAGTATAATGATTCTTCCTAAAGGAAAATCCACAACCTCAGAATTCATTTGAGTATCTCCTTTGCAAAGCTAACCCCATCCTTAGTGGGTGGTGCATCGTATATTTCTGCAACAGTCTGTCCGAGGTCTGCAAAGGTTTCTCGCTCACCCACGTAGATATTTTTCTTTACCGGCTTACCCACGATCAGAAGCGGTACGCGCTCTCGAGAGTGATCGGTCGAAGGGGTTGTAGGGTCACAACCGTGATCTGCGGTTAATATCAGGATATCTCTATCGTCCATCTCGTCTTCTATCTCGGGTAATCTCTCATCGAATTCTTCGAGTGCCTTCGCATAACCCACATAATCGTTTCTGTGCCCATACCTCATATCGTAATCGACAAGGTTCGTGAATATCAAGCAAGACTCTTTTTTCTCTTTCATCCATTTGATGGTCTTATCAACCCCATCCATGTTGTTTTCAGTATGAACGGATTCCGTAATACCACTACCTCCAAACAGATCGTATATCTTCCCAACCGCATAAACAGAATATCCACTTTTGACCAGCAGGTTCAGAACAGTGGGTTCAGGAGGCTTTATGGAAAAATCGCGTCTGTTAGCGGTTCTCGTGTAATTCGGCCACTTTCCGATGAAAGGTCTTGCTATCACTCTTGCCACGCCGTGTTCTCCCTTGAGTATCTCTCGAGCTATTTCACAATATCTGTAAAGTTCCTTAACTGGAACAACGTTTTCATGGGCGGCTATCTGAAATACGCTATCCGCGGAGGTATACACGATGAGAGCACCCGTGCTCTCGTGTTCTTTTCCCAATTCTTTTATTATCACGGTACCTGATGCCGGTTTATTTCCAATGACTCTTCTTCCGGTGCGTTTCTCGAATTCTTTGATTATCTCTTCTGGAAATCCGTTAGGATAGGTAGGAAAAGGCTTATTGGTTATCAGACCAGCCATTTCCCAATGACCAGTCGTTGAATCTTTTCCCTTACTCTTTTCTTTCATAGTTCCATATACGCCCTTGGCTTCCTTTACAGGAGGAACGCCCTCTATATCGTCCAGATTTCCCAGACCCAATTTTTGAAGATTTGGAAGATTCAAGCCCCCAACGGCTCTTGCAGTATTAACCAGGGTATTGCTACCCTCATCACCGTACTCCTTCGCATCTGGAAGAGCACCTATGCCAACGCTATCTAATACGATCCAGATCACTCTGTAATTCGACAAGACAAACACCTCATTCCTTCTCTATAGATTTCGGCATGCAGAGTATTTCAAGTACTCTTGTCGAAAAGAAATTTGGGGAATTAGTGGGTTTTATGATCGCAGCAGAATCTATGTTTCTTCCGGTTCCACCAGTTGATATGACAGGAATCCTCACCGGTACTAATCCTGCATCCGCAGCCATTACAGCTATTTCCACTGCTACCTTTATGCCTTCCGAAAACATTCTCAGTGTCATAGCCACTATCTCTGCAGGATATATACCACCGAATTGCTTTCTGAAGCTCCTGTCTAATCCAGCGAAGAGATGAGTGGCGGTAAGGACAGGTATATTTGCCTCTCTCAATTTTTCTCTAATCTCTGGAGTAAATTCATCTACTCCATCGGCATTGAATCCTATATGATGTGTAACCACGATAGGTTTTATATCCTCTTTTACACCGAGCTCCAAAACCTTCTTTGCGGTATCTCCTGTCGTACTGGGGAAGACGATATATTCTATATTCTTTTCCTTCGCTGCATTTAAGATGATTTCTAATACTTCATCTGTGTGATCTCCCGGGAAATCGAACAATATCATAAGAAAAATCACTCCTCCTCAATGACATTCTAACTACGATTGTATCATGAAATACTCTCTAACTGATTATAAGGCATACAAACCGTTTGTGTAAAAATACTCTGGTGTGCATCCTCGGTTGACTTTTCTGCCAGTCAGTGGTGAGTGTTCTTCCTTAAAGCCGCCACATTCATAACATCCTGTTATTCACCAGCCAAAAGAATGTTTTGTAATTCTTTTGTGGACATATGTGATACAATATTTTTGGGAGGTGACGCGTATGAAAACTGTGAACGTCAGAGATGTTCGAAACAGATTCAACGACGTTCTAAAGAGTAAAGAAGATGTTGTGGTTTTAAGAAGAGGCGTTCCGGTAGCACTTATAAAGCCTTTCAGCAAAAGGGACTTGGTAAAGTATTACCTTGAAAAAGCGCAAGAAGCTTCAAAAGAGATTGGGTTGACTGAAGAAAAGGGATTATCCATCTTAGAGGAAGTTAGAGAAGAACTGAAAAATGAAGATCGTTATTGACACGAATGTCCTCATTTCTGCACCCCTTGGGTCTAACACGTGCAAACATGCAATTCTGAAGGCTTTTAATGGGAAACATAAGGTTGTTGAGCCTGAGACAATCTCTTTGGAGCTTGAAAGATTTCTTAAAAAGCTCCGAGAGAAGGAGAATTTCCCCAAGGAAAAAATAGATGACATAGATAACTTCTTTAAAGTTTTTATCGCGTTGGTGGAAATTTGCGATCCTAAAGAAATAATGGATATAACTCCAGACAAACCGGATAACCTTTTTCTTTCCCTATCTGCTGAAAAATCAGCTTTATTTTTGAGTGGAGATAAACTCGCG
>WFSK01000281.1 GCA_015486095.1 Thermotogae bacterium | reverse complement strand
GTCAATAAAGTGTCTGAACTGAGAGCAAAGTACAGGAGAATAGACATATTGATATTGCGGAAAGGTGAGAGTATGTAAATGGATAAGAAGAATAATGAAGGTGGAGCATACTTTATAGGCTTGTTAATAGTCGCAGTCTTAGCTGCTGTGGTGGGGGCCATAACAGGAATTATCGTGATGAAGATGATGGGAACCAATCAAAAAAAGCCTGCTACAGCAACCATAAGTACTGTAATAAAGGCGGTTATTGTGCCCGATGGTAAGTTGAAAACATATATGCTGAAGGGGGGAAAGGAAGTCATTGCCATCGATGGCATGAGTTTTAAGGTAGGTTCTATTGCTGCGAGGACAGAGATCAGTAACCACCAGGATGAGATAAACGATGCGATACAAACACTATTTTTGCGAAAGGAAAAGGCGGAACTCTCTACAGTTGCAGGTTTAGAATTGTTAAAGCAACAGATAATAGATGTGACGAATGGTATAATTGGCTTTACGGGGGATAGGGCAAAATATGGTGTTCAACAGGTGTATATTTCTATAAAGTCTTTTGCGAGTGTGGAGTGAGGTGTAGCCGATGGCTGATGTTCTCTCTCAAGAGGAAATAGATGCCCTGTTAGGAGCTTTATCAAGCGGTGAGGTCTCTGCGGAAGAGATAAAGCACGAGGAAGAACGTAAGAAAGTACGCATCTATTCATTCAAGAGGCCGAGTAAGTTTTCAAAGGAGCAGATGAGAACACTCGATATGATACATGAAGGCTTTGCCAGAGCCGTTGGTACAAGTCTTTCCGCGAGAACGAGAGCACTTACCAGTGTTACCATCGCCTCCATAGATCAGATGACCTTCGAGGAATTCACGAGATCTATGGCTAACCCTACAATGCTCGCTGTTTTTAGCACAGATACTTTACCCAGCAACAGTATCCTCGAGATGAACTTGAAGATCGCATATGTGATCGTAGAAAAACTGTTAGGTGGACCCGGCAGTGTTATGAAGAAGCTTAGAACTCCTACAGATATAGAGATGACGATAATAAAGCGTGAGATGCTTACTATATTGGATATATTGAAAGAAGCATGGGTAAATGTTATAAATTTTGTCCCACACCTCGAGACGCTGGAAACGAACCCTCAATTCGTCCAGATAGTTCCACCGAATGAGATGGTCATACTCATAACATTCAGCGTGGTGATATCGGGACATGAGGGATTTATGAACCTTTGTTTGACTTCTTCTATGCTGGAACCGATTTTACCCAAGTTAACCGCAAGTTCGTGGTTTACATCTGGTAAGGAAGAATTATCCGAGATGGATGTTAAGAGGAATAAGGAAATGTTAAAGGAGATAGCCGTTCCAGTGAGAGTGGAGTTAGGTTCTGTTAAATTGACTTTTTCTGAGATCCTATCCTTAAATATAGGTGATGTAGTGAGATTGAGTAGAAAAGCGAAAGATGATGTGGATGTTAAGATCGGGACTAAGGTGAAGTTCAAAGCAAAACCAGGTATTGTTGACATGAAAAAGGCTGTTATTATAACCAAACCTGTTGAAGAAAGGGAGTTCACTTTCACATCATCTGGATCAAGGAGTTGAGTAAGATGGCAGATAATTTTCTATCACAAGATGAGATAGACAGCCTTTTGGGTGGAGATCCATCAGGAAAGCCCACCCTTTCCGACCGTGAAAGGGATATTTTAGGTGAATTAGGCAATATATCCTTGGGTAGTTCAGCAACAGCTCTATCCACGATTTTAGGGAAAAAGGTTTCCATAACCACGCCAAAAGTTGAGATACTGAATATAGAAGGATTGAAAAAGAGATATACAGGAAGTTTAGTCAGCGTCAATGTGGATTATACAGAAGGACTTAAGGGGATCAACGTCTTCTTACTCCATGTAAAAGATGCTGCTTACATAGCCGATCTCATGATGGGTGGAACGGGAGAAAAACCTCCCGAAACCCTTGATGACGTTCATCTTAGTGCCATTGCCGAAGCTATGAATCAAATGATCGGTTCTGCTTCCACCTCTATGTCAGAGGTATTCAAGAGGAAAGTAATAATAACTGCACCGAAGGTAAGTATTATCGATACATCAAAGCCAGATTTCCAGTTCCCAGGGATACCCAAGGAAGGATACTTTGTATTAGAGACGTTCAAACTGATCATCGAGAATGTAGTGGATAGTGAGTTACTGCAAATACTTCCACTTGATTTCAAAAATGAGGTTGTGAATTACATGGTAAATCAATATGCGGTAACCGAGTCAGCTCAATCTCAGCCTACTCAGCCTACACCATCTCAACCATCTACTGCTACCAATGCTGCTGCTGAGACCACTGTTGCTGCTCAAGGAGCCAAACAAAAGAATCCCCAAGTAGTTCAACCCGTGCAGTTTCAACAATTAACACCTACAACTACCTCTGTCCCCATAGAAAAGATAGACCTTCTGATGGATGTGCCATTGGAGTTAACCGTTGAATTGGGCAGAACTACGATGAAGATAAAGGATATCCTGGAGTTGGGAATAGGCTCCTTAATAGAATTAGATAAGCTTGCAGGTGAATTGGTGGATATACTCGTGAATGGTAAGTTGATAGCGAAGGGAGAAGTAGTCGTAGTCGATGAGAACTTCGGTGTAAGGATAGTAGAGATAGTAAGTCCTATGGAAAGATTGAAGGAGTTGCAGTAAGCTTTTCTTGTTTATGATTCGACATAAGGTTTCTCTTTGCATGCTCGCGATAAGTATTATGATATTTCACGTATCCGTCATTGCTGATGTTGATGTTCAGAGGGTATGGAGAAGTTTTGTACAGAAATTCATAGCCATTCGTGATATCTCGGCAAAAGTGGTTTGCTCAACGGATACCGATACACATGCCGAAATATCCTTTGACCTGAGGGTAATGAATCTGCATAACTT
>WFSK01000280.1 GCA_015486095.1 Thermotogae bacterium | reverse complement strand
TATCTTTTGAGAGCAGGCATTGGAGATCCATTGATTCAGTTTTCTGATCTCATCCCTACTCAATCCGGTTATTTCACCGGCATCGGAGACACCGACGAATATCTCTCCTCCCTCGGAATTTGCAAATGCAGCCATTTCAGCAGCCAGGGCATTAACGCTGTTAAAACGCTCTTTAAACTGTGTTTTGGAATCTTCTCCCTTCTTTATGCGTATATACAATTCTCCACAATCCATTTCAATACAGTTCGAGATATTCTCCCCTCTCCCAATCTGTAACGGAAGCGGAGAATCTACTCCATTCGCGTTTCTTCGTCTTTATCAACTTTTCGAATACACTCTCTCCCAACACCTCTTTCATAAGGGAGGAATGTTCGAATTCGTATATGGCCTCTTGCAATGTCCCCGGCAGTTGACCTATACCCTTACTTGCCTTTTCTTCTTCGTTCATCTGAAAGATGTTCTCTTCCACGGGATTGGGTGGTTCTATATTCTTCTCTATGCCATCCAAACCGGCTCCTATCATAGCTGCCAATGCAAAGTACGGATTTGCCGTTGGGTCCGGACTCCTGTATTCCAATCGCGTAGCCTCCCCTCTGATCGCCGGGACACGTACGAGGGCGGTCCTGTTCCCTATAGACCATCCTATGTTCACGGGAGCCTCGTAACCTGGTACCAATCTCTTGTATGAGTTCACGGTTGGATTAGTCACGAGGGTTATCTCTCTCGCATGTGTGAGCAATCCCCCTATGTAATTCAGGGCAACCGAACTCAATTGATATTGACTCTGAGGGTCGTAAAAGGCATTTTTACCATCCTTAGAGAGGGATTGATGTGTATGCATGCCAGAGCCGTTTATCCCTTCTATGGGTTTTGGCATAAAGGTCGCATGTAGACCCTTGAATAAAGCGATAGTCTTCACTACTATCTTAAACGTCTGAATGTTATCTGCGGTCTTCAAGGCATCGCTGTAAGCGAAGTCTATCTCGTGTTGGGCTGGCGCCACCTCATGATGTGCCATCTCCACATCGAACCCCATCTTCTCGAGAGCCAATACTATCTCTTTTCGTGTTTCTTCCCCCAAGTCTACGGGCATCAGATCGAAATATCCGCCCTTATCATGGAGGTCCAGCGTCGGTCTTCCGTTGTCGTCTCGTTTAAATAAGAAGAATTCGGGTTCCGGACCGGCATATGCCTCGAATCCCATTTCTTTTGCCTTTGCCAATACCCTTTTTAATACATGCCTCGGATCTGCTTCGTATGGTTTTCCATTCGGCCTGTAGACGTCACAGATCAATCTCGCCGTTGGTTTCTTCTCATCACTCCAGGGAAGTATGGCGAATGTGTCCAGGTCCGGAACGAGAAACATATCGGACTCATCTATCCTTACAAAACCCTCTATAGATGAGCCATCGAACATTACTCTGCCATCGAGTGCCTTTTCCAGTTGATCTACGGGTATCTCCGCATTCTTAACCATACCGTTGATATCACAGATCTGCAATCGAATAAAGCCGATCCCCTCTTTTTTAACCAACTCCATGATCTCCTTTTTATCCATAGAACATCACCCCTTTATAAAAATTATATCAGCACGAATTGAAAAAGCATTCACTCACCCATCTATCCATTAACTTTTAGTGTAGGAAAGAATATAACATCCTTAATGGTTTTGGCATTCGTTAATATCATGGCAAGCCTATCTATTCCTATCCCCAATCCTCCTGTAGGAGGCATCCCATATTCTAATGCACGAACGAAATCTTCATCCATCAACTGCGCTTCTTCATCTCCGGCCTCCTTATATTCCATTTGTTTTAAGAATCTCTCCCTTTGATCTATCGGGTCATTCAGCTCAGAAAAGGCATTCGCAAGCTCCTGCCCACATATGAATAGCTCGAATCGCTCGGTTAATCCTTCACGATCTCTGTGTTTCTTTGCCAGAGGAGACATAGCCAATGGATGATCTATCAAAAAGGTAGGCTGAATGAACTCATCTGAGACGAGATCAATGAGTTTTTCGATCATCTTTCCCCTGTTGTACAGCTTTTGCGTTTCTATGTCACGCTTTACGAATTCTTGTTCGAGTTCTTCATCGGTGATATCCAGTATATCTATGCCAAACCTCTTCTCGATTATATCCACAACGCTTATGCGCCGCCAGGGAGGGGTTAGATCCACTTCGACACCTTGATATTCTATCTTCGTCTTACCTGAAACTCTTCTCGCAACCTCACAAACTAAATTTTCCGTCAATTCCATCATATCATTGTAATCTGCGTATGCCTGATACAGCTCAACGGAGGTGAATTCGGGGTTATGCTTGTATGATATCCCTTCATTCCTGAAGCATCTACCTATCTCGTAGACCTTTTCGAATCCTCCTACTATTAATCTCTTTAGATACAATTCTGGAGCTATTCTCAGATACATATCCATATCCAAAGCGTTCAGATGTGTTTTGAAAGGTTTTGCACTTGCACCACCGTAGATGGACTGAAGTA
>WFSK01000279.1 GCA_015486095.1 Thermotogae bacterium | reverse complement strand
CGATCGGAGGTTTACCTGTTGGATGCTTGACACGGTGGACATATTTTCTTCTTGCCGATACCATCTTACCCAAGCCATAAGATATGTTGTATCTGACCATATTACCTTTATCATCTACGAATTGCGAATACCTAAGAATGGGCATGTAGAGATCCTTTATGAAGAATCTTCGATTTTTAAAAGTGGTAGGGTCGTAGTAATCGAAGAAATACCTGTATTCCACCTTTCCTGTTTTATCGGAGATAAGCAATCGGGAGATCTTCCCGTTAGTACCTTTTACGAATTCTATACGCTTACCTTTCGCCCTTATTGAATCTCCAGAGATCTCGAAGAATCTTCCTTCGAATACCTTCTGAGCAGTCTTAGAAGTGCTCTTGAGAATAGGCTTAAAAGCGATGAATTGCTTGTTCGTCTTCGGATCCGAAAAGATTATATAAAAATCCCTCGATGGTCTGTCATCGATATATCTAACGAAGAGACTGTAGTTATAGGTAACGGGATTGGGAGGAATATAGAAGTAATTGGATAGGATCAGATTGCGTGCCTGTTTATGCGTGAAGAGATGACCTGTACCATAATTCGTGAATGCGATCTCTACGGTGTAATACATAGGATATATCGAGAGTACGAGCAAGACTACGAGAAGAGGAATAGTGTAACGATAAGGATACATTTTTTTGGAAAACGTGATGAAATCCACTGTTGCCAGCACTATTCCCATTATGACACCTAAGGAATAGTTTCCCTGCATGAATAGCTGAGTTATAGACCAGAAACCAACGGCATTGAAGAGAGCGAGTGATATCCAGATCACGATCCTACCGATCAATTTTTTCATCTCATTATCACCTGAATCATATAATTTTCATACATCTTATCCATTTTTATTGTATAGATAGCAAGCCACTTTATGGTCATTTCCAACATCTATCAAGGGGGGACAAGTCCCTTTACACACTTCCATAGCATAGGGGCATCTTTCATAGAACCTACACCGATCGGGTGGATCTATAGGTTTACTAACGCCACCTTTTATCTTCGGCATCTCTCTCTGAAACTCTGGATCTGGAACTGGAACAGCTGAAATGAGTGCCTGAGTATATGGATGTAGAGGATGTTGAAGTACTTCTTCGATCTCCCCCATTTCGACGATCTTTCCAAGATATAGCACAGCGATATGATCTGCCATATAACGTGCCACAGATAGATCATGGGTTATGTAAAGAAAGCTCATATCCATTTCATTTATGAGGTCAAGCATCAATTTCATCACCTGAGTTCTTATGGAAACGTCCAGCATAGAAGTTGGTTCATCCGCTACAACGAATTCGGGTTTCAGTATGAGAGCCCTCGCTATTGCAACCCGCTGTCTCTGTCCACCACTCAGTTCATGAGGATATCTCCACATAAAGGTCTCTGGAGGAGCGATACCAACCCTTTGAAGGATATCCGCAACTGCCTCTTCTCTTTCTTTTATATTTCCTATTCCCTGGACAGACATCGGTTCAACCACTATGTCAAAGATAGTCATTCTTGGATTGAGAGATTCATAAGGATCCTGAAAGATGATTTGACTCTTTCTGTGAAACCACATTCTATCAGCATTAGTCCTGAGTTTCGATATATCTTTATTCAGGAATTCTATCTTCCCACCTGTGGGTTCGTATAATCTTACGAGTGTCTTTCCCGTAGTAGTCTTACCACATCCAGATTCCCCAACGAGGGCTAAAACACCACCTCGTTTTATCTCAAAGCTCACATCATCAACGGCATGAACGAAATGTACTTCTCTCGAAAAGATTCCTTTCCTTACCGCAAAAAATTTCTTTAAATGTTCAACCTTCACTACAGTTCCAACAGTACTCGCTCTACCTTTATCTATTTTCTTCATTTCGATGAATTCAGGCATCTTTATCCTCCGCTCCTCTTTTAACACCTTGAGGATGCCAACAGGCAATGAAATGTTCCTTATCTATTTCTTTATACGGTGGTTCCTTCTCTAAGCACACATTGGTTGCAAATGGGCATCTCGGTGCAAAGCGACACCCCTTAGGAGGATTAAGAAGGTTGGGAGGTTCTCCAGGTATGGTTACCAAAGGTTTTTTAGAACCTCTTATGGATGGAAAAGAAGACATTAGCCCAATAGTATAAGGATGGCGGGGCTGCTTAAAGATCGTTTTAGAATCAGAAAATTCCACGATCTTTCCAGCATACATTATGGCGATCTTTTCTGCAACCTCTGCTATTACTGCGATGTCATGTGATATATATATCATAGACATATTGAGTTTTTTCTGTATCCTTGCCATCTCTCTGAGTATCATATCCTGAACTATAACATCGAGCGCTGTGGTGGGCTCATCAGCAATTATTAATTGGGGATTGCAAGCTAAACTCATTGCTATTATCGCTCGTTGTTTCATACCCCCACTGTATTCATGAGGATAGTGATCCATTCTACCAGGATCGAGACCAACCAGTTCGTAAAGCGCCTTAACTCTTTCCCGCGCTTGTTCAAAAGTAACCTCTGGTTCATGAGTGATTATCGCTTCTATTATCTGATCTCCTACCCTATACACAGGATTTAATGAATTCATAGCCGCTTGAAAGATCATCGATATACCTTTCCATCGGACCTTATTCATCTCTTTTTCTGAGAGGGTGAGGAGATCCTTCCCATCGAAATATATATGTCCAGATATTATACGTGCGTTTTCAGCCAACAATCTCATTATACTCATCGCAACCGAGGTCTTACCACATCCAGATTCTCCAACCAATCCCAGGGATTCTCCCTTTTTCAACTGGAAAGATACTCCATCGACAGCCTTAACACTTCCCTTTTGGGTGTCGTAATACATTTTCAGACCTTCTATTGAAAGCAGAGCAGACATAACTATTATCTTCTCCTCAACCTTGGGTTGACGACTTCATCTAACCCACGGCCTATGAAGTAAAAAGCGCCACAGAGCAGCGTGATCGCGAGTCCAGCTGGTACCCATAGCCACCAATATCTTCCTATATATGCCCCCAATAGGTAACCACCGGATTCAGATGTGTGTATCATCAGGCCCCATGACATCTTCACGTTTAAAAGCCCTAAGAAAGACAAAACTGCCTCACTGAATATGGCCCCTGTAACACTGAACATCATATAAAGGAAAGATAAGGGCATAACGTTGGGAACGATGTGATGGAAAACTATATAAAAAGATCGTGCACCAGATACCTTTGCAGACTCTATGAAGGGCTTAACTTTCACAGTTAAGGCCTGAGATCTGAGAACTATCGTGATTCCACCGAAGCCAGACAATATACCTATGATGAGGGCAAGCATGATCATGTTTATCTTCATCATACCACTTAAGACGATCAAAAAGGCGATCATAGGAAATAGTAGGATGAGATCCGCAAGCCTCATGAAGAAGGTATCCAATATGCCTCCATAATATGCCGCAACTGTTCCTACCGTTGTACCTATAAAAACCGTTATGAGGGCTGCAAAGATGCCAAGCATAAACTCCCTCGGAGTAGAATACAAGAGTTGTGATAATATATCTCTTCCTATCGGATCTGTACCCAATGGATGTTGTAAGGATGGGTGTGAAGGGTTTATCTTTTGAAAATCATAACCCGTGATCGGGTCATAAGATACAGTTGCAGCAAGGGAGGAACGCCACACGGTCGCTGCAAGTATGGGATACACTACGAATCCAAGTATGGCGAAGACTATAACGATCCATAAGCCCAACATACCTATCTTAGATTGTCTGAATATATTCCAATTCTTTAAGAACCCACGCCATGCAAGTTTGATCCTTATCTTCCAGAGTGGTTCTTTCACTACGGTTTGTAATTCAGACATTCGATCACCTCTCAATAACGGATCCTGGGGTCAAGAAAGGCGTAAACGATATCCACCACGAGATGTGCAAACAGTACGAATATACCAGTGAATATCAAACACCCGGCCGCTAACGGATAGTCATGTGATATTACCGCCTCGTACATAGCCAATCCCATACCGGGCCAGGAAAACAGGGTTTCAGTTATGATACCACCGCTTAAAGTGAATCCCAAGGATATGATGAAGTTGGTGATAACAGGAAGAAGAGCGGTTCGTGCGGCATGTTTATCGCGTACCACTCTATCTGGTAATCCCTTTGCGCGGGCCGTCGTTATGAAATCTTCCTTTACCGTCTCGAGCATCGAGTCTCGCATAACGAGCATTATACCTGCATAAGATATGATCGTTACCTCCACGACGGGTAATACCATGTGCCACAGTATATCAGCTCCATATATCCCGTACGGACTCTTCCACCATATGAAAACGGCTATCACTACAGATGAGATAGTCGGAATGTAGAATATCAATCTTCTCGATCTGATGTTGTGGGAAAGACGGTAACTCAATATAAGGGCAACGAGAATAACTGCGCCTATTATACTTGCGGTTAATAGAAGGCGGAGGAATATAACTTGCGAACTGAAGGATGTATTGGCCCATAGATCGGGATTCAGAAATTGATTTAGAGGAAATAGACGTAGATACGCTCCGAAAAACCAGATGAGAAGAAATGCCAACACAGGAGTGAATATCGTATAAGCAACGACACCTCCGATCGTCGATACGTATTCGACTGCCTTGCCTCTTTTCCACGCAAGTACCTTTCCAGAATGAAAGCCTATCAAAAAAGAGATGATCGTGGCTGTAATAAACAACAATGCGGTTCTCGGGAGCCTCTCTTTTATGATCTCCCATACGGGAGTCGGATAATGGGAAAAAGATACTCCGAAATTCAGTGTAAATGAATTCCTCATGTAGATCAAAAACTGTGTGAGTGGAGGTTTATCAAGTCCGAACGCCTTGAGTATCGCCTGCTGTGCCTCGGGTGTCAGTCTGGGATTAGAAATGAAGAGTGCCTTCATACCTCCTGGCATCGCATGAAGTATGAAAAAGACCACTGCTATGTAGATTACCAATAAGATCACAATTTGAAAAAGACGCTTACCAATATATTTACCCATCGAATATCTCCTCTACGAACAACAACACGAGGTCGGGAAAAAGATGGAAACCCGACCTCGTCATAACCACTCTTTCTAAATGATCCTATTTGATCAACTTAACGTAGGAAATTTCTCCATACCCTGCATAACCACTCTGTATACCATCGAGTGTCTTAGTGTATGCGAATTGAATCCTGTCTGTCCTATATGCCTCGAGCATAGGCGTGGTGAACAGGATCACGTAGGGTACCTCATCAGCGAGCATCTCTTGGAGCTTGTAGCCTAACTCTTTTGCCTTGTTCATATCGGTCTGATCTATGAATTCATCGGCAAGTTTGTCGAATGCCGGATTGTTATACCCTGGTGTGTTGAATCCTCCTGGTCCTGCATTCTTGCTGTAGAAGAAATCTCTGAGATAATCCGGATAGATCGTGATTCCCCATCCAAGCATATAGATATCGTAGTTAAAGTTCTCACTCCATACCTTGTTAACGATGTTGTTGAAGGAAGTCAGATCCGCGCTTATTGGAATACCTATATCATTCGCCCACTTGGAGATCCATAAGGCCGCCGTTGCCCGCAATGGGTCATAGCCTGCCGATGGAGCCATGAGGTCTATCGTTTCTACAGGTTTACCATTTGGAGCTATGAGTCCCTTACCGCGTTGCACGAGTTTACCCTTCTCGATCTTTGGTTCAACCTTCCACGTAAATCCAGCCTTCTTTAGCACATCGATGGCCGCCTGGTATCTCTGTGCAGTTGTCATACCCTCTCCATATGGATGGATATTCGAGTCATACCAGAATTTGTTGCCAGGAGGTACTGGGGTTGCAAGAGGTATGGCAACACCTTGCAGTATCTTGTTGCACAATAGATTCCTATCGATCAAATATGCTATTGCAACTCTGAATGCCTTCAAATTCATTGGATAGCGTCTCATGTTAAAAGCTATATAGCGGAAGCCAAGGGCAAAATTGCTCGTAACCGCAACGTTGTTGGCATTTCTAAGTTGATCTGCAAAACCTTTTTGTAATCCATTCGGGTTCAATATGAAATCTACTGTACCTTTCATCAGCGATTGGACTGCAGCAGACTGATTCTGATAGATACGATAGACGATGGAATCTACGTAGGGACCGGTTATGAATTTATTGGCAACCTTTCCCTCGGCTTTACCGTAATAAGTCTCATCCATACTGAGCTTGGGAGTAACGTATCGAACTGCTCCATTCTCGTACTCGATCTCTTGTTGTCCCGAAAAGACATAGTCCGGTACGGCTTTCGAAAGGACAAATGCTCCTTTTTCCCATTTACTGAGGTTGAAAGAGCCTATGCTCGGCTCATCTATGGTAGGCCCATAAGACATCAGATACTTGGATGGATCGGGTTGTTTCAATGCCTTTTCATAAATGGGTTCCCAGTACTTCTTTTGAACTATAGCGGACATGAGAACACCATAGATGAACTTTCCACTCGGCTTGTGTATGTAGATCTTCACAGTATAATCGTCTACTTTTTCGATCTTGGCAAAGACCGATGGATCGAGAGCTGCCATCCAGTTTCCGGGCATCTTGAGTTTGAACGGCACCTCGTAGCTGAAGACCACGTCATCGGCAGTAAACGGTGTACCATCACTCCACTTGATGCCCTTGAGTAGATGAACTGTTGTTACATAAAGGGTTGTCCCATCTTCTGTTACCTTCTTGAGAGGTGACCAAAAACCATCTGCCAGACCTGGAACAACCTGGTATGTTACATCACTCTGCGAATACAGTGATCCATACTTTACCATAGTCGGGTAGAAATTCCAAACCGTGGCATCTGGACCTAACATTGCCCAGATATTTGTGGTGGTCAGGTCGGAATACATGGCGTAATTCACTATCTTCTCTTGAGCTACGCCGATCACTCCAAAGACCACCATAATTGCGATCATCAACCATACTAGCTTCTTCATCTAAAATCCCTCCTTTTGGAAATTCCTTCCTCTTCGGAAGGTCGTAAAAAACATTATAGTGTACTATCAATCCCTTGTCAATCTGTGCATGGTATAGCTAAAGGGCCGGCATAAAGGCCGACCCTTCTTAATCGATCTTTTACTTCTTTTCTATAGCCTTCTTTATCTTTTCTACAGCTGTTTTCAAGGCATGCTCCGGCGTGTCTTTGAGATTGAATATTAAATTCAAGGCATCGCCCATATTACCCCAAACGGCTCCCATCTCCGGAACGTTAGGCATTGGGATCCCATTGGCAGCGCTTGCACCAAAGCCGGCTAAATCCGGGTCTTTATCCTTTATCTCATCTAATACATCTTTACGTGCTGGTATTCTTGGATCTCCATAATAGAGTTCCAATTCCGAATCCTTGCTCGTGGCGAAGTTCGCCAAGAATTCTATCGCCATCATCTTGTTCTCGCTCTTAGAGCTTATCATAAATCCTTGAACCCCAACGAACGGCTTGGGTACGCTACCATCTATAGTGGGTATGGGAACTACACCATAGTTTATACCTGCATTTTTATAATCCTTTCTTGCCCATGGTCCATTTATTTCCATGCCAAGCAGACCTTCTTTGAAAAGTCCATCCATGATGTTGTAATTTGCTCCCTTTGGTATAATGTTTTCTTTGCGCATTTCTGCTATCAATTTTCCACCCGCTATAGCGCCTTCGTTGGCGAGTCCTATATCATGAACATCCAGACCGGTTGGGGTGTCTTTGAAGACATATCCTCCTTTTGCTGATAAGATAGGGAAGGAGAAGTAGAAGTTGGTAACGTCATACATAAAACCTACTTGCTCTCCAGTCGTCAATTTCCTCGCAAGGGAGAACAATTCCTTCATAGTCTTTGGTGGAGTCGGAACAAGAGCCTTATTGTATATCAGCGCAACGGCTTCTACAGCATAAGGGACACCATACAATTTACCGTTATAAGTAAATGCCTTCAAAGCCACATCTGCAAATTGAGCTTTGTCTTTAGGACTCATATACGTTATGGGTTCGAGCAAACCATCGGTAACCAGTTCGCCGACCCAGTCGTGTGCACCCACTATGATATCTGGGCCTTCCCCTGATGGTGCAGAAGTTATGAACTTCGTCTTTATATCTCCAAAGTTCATCTGCTTGACTTCCACTGGTACACCATACTCCGCTTCGAACTCAGCACCGAGTTTCTGTAATACCTCAACCTGCTTTTCACTTGACCATATGACAAGTTTACCAGGTGTTGAGGCATAAACGACACCAAACATTAAAAGGCTTACAACCAAAATCGAAACAAAGATCCTCTTCATCACACTACCTCCTTTTGATTAATTTAAATTTAAATACGCTCTGTATTCGTTATTCCTACTTCACTTTCACCTCCCTTAGATCAACGTCTTATAAAAATAGAGGCAGACACCTAAGCCTGCCTCTATTTTGCAAAGAATTCGTTTAGAACATCCTCGAGATCAGGTTTTCCAATCTCTTCCAATTCATACGTTACACGCACGGATGGTTTATTGAGTTTTGCCACTCGAGATAAGTTTATTGGTGTTCCTACAACAACCAGTTCTGCATCTGAAGAATTTATCGTTGCTTCCAATTCCCTTATTTGCTTTTCTCCATATCCCATCGCCGGCAATATGAAACTGAGATGGGAATACTTCTTATAGGTCTCTTTTATAGAACCAACGGCAAAAGGTCTTGGATCTATTATTTCCTTAGCCCCGTATTTAACAGCTGCTACATAGCCTGCTCCGTATTTCATCTCCCCGTGAGTTAGAGTGGGACCATCTTCTACAACCAATACGCGTTTTCCCTTTATCTTTTTGTAATCTGAAACGAAAATAGGAGAAGATGCATCGATAACGATCGCATTGGGATTCAACTCTCTTATAGATCGCCTAACCTTTTCTACGTTTTCATATTCCGCCGTTTCTTCCTTGTTTATCACTACAACATCTGCCATTCTCAGATTGACAGCACCAGGATAATAGGTCTTTTCATGACCTGCTCTATGAGGATCGGCAACCACTATCAAGAGGTCGGGCCTGTAAAATGGGAAATCGTTATTCCCCCCATCCCATAGGATGACATCCGGATCTTCAGCTTCCGCTGCTTTTAAAATAGCTTCATAGTCCACACCCGCATATATGATGCTATTTCTATCGAGATGTGGTTCATATTCTTCCCTCTCTTCGATAGTACAATCGTACTTATCCAAATCTGAATAATCGGCAAATCTCTGTACTCTTTGTTTCACGAGGTCGCCATAAGGCATTGGATGTCTTATGGATATCACCTTTTTGCCTTTTTTTCTGAGAATATCGAGGACCCTTCTAGTAGTCTGGCTCTTTCCACAACCTGTTCTTACCGCGCAAATAGCTATTATAGGTTTGATAGATCTGATCATAGTGGTATTGGGACCCATGAGTTTGAAATCTGCACCCGAAGATAATACATCGGATGCCTTTTCCATAACGTACTGATGAGGTAAATCGCTGTAAGCGAGAACGACTTCATCGATCTGCTTTTCCTTTATTATCTTTTTCAAATCTGCTTCGGGAAGTATGGGTATACCATTTGGATAAAGTTTCCCCGCTAATTCGGAGGGATAAGTCCTGCCCGCAATGTCGGGAATCTGAGTAGCTGTAAAAGCCACGACTTCGTAATCTGGATTATCTCTAAAGTAAGTGTTGAAGTTATGAAAATCACGTCCTGCTGCCCCCAGGATGAGAACACGCTTCTTAGCCATGGATTAGCACCTCCATTGATGTTTTTTGTGTTGTACAGGATATCTCTTACATTATCATATCTCTATTTTATCACAACATTTCGAAATTTTATATGGGTTGAATTGTCTCATGAAAAAGGTCCATGTGAAATAGGGGATCGGCAATAGAATAGATATCGTCAGCACAGATGAATACGTTGTATAATAATAACAGTTCAAGAAGAATATGTATAGGAGGCGAATCGTGAAACCATATCTCTTATTCGATGCAGGAGGAACTTTGGTCTTCGCAAATATCGAATGGTTATCTGCCCTTTTGAAAAAATATGGATTCAGCACTAATCCAAATACCTTGTTCAAGAAAACTTGTGAGGTCAACTATCTAATAGATCTACATTTGAGTAAAAGTGGGGAATTGAAGCAAAAAAACTTTCTTCGCTCGTTTCTCGGAATGATGTTAAGTGAGCTCGTCGATACCCGAGAAAAACTCGATCCCATAATAGAGAAGATCATATTCGAAGATAGTAAAAAGAGTCTATGGACCTACACGTTCAAATGGATAAGAAAAACACTCGAGAGATTGAAAAATGAGGGATACAGAATGTCGGTTATATCTAACTCAGATGGTCGGGTCGAAGACATACTATGTGAAACAGGATTAAGAAGTTTCATGGAAAGAGTTTACGATTCACACATAATTGGGATATCTAAACCGAATGTAGGGATATTTGATCGAGCACTCGAAGACCTCTCACTTGCACCTAAAGATGCCCTTTATATTGGCGACATGTTCTACATAGATGTACTGGGTGCAAACAGGGCTGGCATCCCTGCGATCCATTTGGACCCCTTCGGATTTTACAAAGGATGGAAAGGCATAAGGATACCAACTATCGCAAAGATCTTCACGATTTTGAAAAACCATAGGTTCGATTCGGAGGATTTTTTCCCATTTGCTATTCCCTCAAACCATGATCTTTAATAACATTATCTACATCCTTATTGGTATGTACGATATCTTTTAGTGCCATCAATACCTTCTCCATCTCAGGATGCTGCCACACGTTTCTTCCAAATACTACGCCTCTACCCCCTGCATCGAGTGAATCTTTTGCTGTTTGCAAAACATCTCTAATATTACTCATCTTCGGGCCACCGAGTATCACAACCGGCACATGAGAGTTAGATACTATCCTCGCAAAACTTTCTTTATCACCAGTATATGGAGCTTTTAAAATATCAGCTCCGAGTTCCACTGCTATTCTACAAGCATGCTCTATCAATATCGGATCATCCCTTTTATCATCGGGTACATCTCTTCCCCACAAAACAGGTTCTATCATGAGTGGCATATCCCACTTATCACATTCTCTCGCAAATTTGCCAATCGAACGGATGTTGTCCATCAATATCTTCCCATTAGTCCCCCATGCAAGCAGTACCTTCACCGCATCGAAACCCCATTTTACAGCCTGTTCTACAGATGAAATTGCATCGTAGCCCAGGATACCATCCACGTTACCCGGGATATTAGAGAGTAAGATGAAATCAGCCGTCAGTATTTTCGAAGGTGCATTCTTCCTATTAAAGAGTTCTTTTGTGAGCTTAGCCATCCCAAAACTCATCAAAGTGGCATCGATCCTCGCCTCCACCAATTTCTCAGCGATATCAAAGGGCGCCTTCAAACCCTCTAATGAACCCATAAACAGACCATGATCGATGGGAATTATTACTGCCCTTCCCGTTTCAGGATTAAATATTCTTGAGATCCTAGACTCTTTCATTCCCATTTTAGAAAACCTCCTCGAATAGTGTTATGTACCTTTCATATTTTGCAGAGTAATAATCTACATTTTGGGGATAGAAAACCCTTGAGATATTATATCCTGCTTCAAAAGCCTCTTTCCAACTCCTGAAGATTCCACAAGTGATGCCAGATATCAAGGCAGCTCCAAGCGCAGTTGCATCATGAACATCCAAGACTTTTACAGGCGATCTGAGTACGTTTGCCTTTATCTGAAGGAGAGGCATGTTCTTAGCTCCTCCTCCTACGGCAACGATCTCATAATCACTTTTCAACCCTAACTTTTTCAGATCATCCACCATCTTTTTAATTTCAAAGGCTAAGCTTTCCAAGATCGCTATTGTGAGATCGGCGCGATCGTGTTCATCACTGAGCTCGAGGAATGCTCCGTGAATCCTTTCTTGCTCAAATCTTCCCCTAAGGAAAGGAAAAAAGACCGCAGATGTTTCTTTCAAATCCAGAGCTTTTAACATGTCGAAGTCTTCTCTTAAGATGCTCTTCAAGAACCATTCTACTGCAAAACCTCCCGTTGGAATACCTTCCAGTAGATAATACTTGTTTGGAAAGACATGAATTCCGCCATTAAAAGAAGATGTTGTTTTTCTTAAAAACGTATTTAGAAGTGCCCTATCTCCACCCCAAACGATACATTCAGTTGTCCCCGTTGAATTCAAAACACTCTTTTCATTAAAGGCTCCTGAAGAAAAGGCGGCCGTGATGTGGTCTTGACCAGCAGTTGTAACAACTACTCTCTTACCGAATCCCAGTTTTTCAGCAATATCTTTCCTTACAAATCCTCTTTCTGCACCACTTTCTATCAACGAAGGGAGATGCTCAGATGGTATACCAGAAAGGTCCAACAGCTTTTCCGACCAATTACTGCTCATAACATCTAAGAGTAAACTCCTTGAAGCAATACATTTGTCCATCCCTACGCTACCCGTGAGCATGTAAGTGACGTAATCTGCAACGTCGAGCCATGTTACGATCTCTTGAGCGAACTCTGGAAAATTTTTGTAGAACCAGATCATCTTGAACAAAGAAAATATCCACGATGGTCTGAGCGCTGTTATCTCGAAGATTTCATCTCCACTTACTCTTTTCATGAATTCGTTGAATTCCTTTAACGTTGCTTTGCTATACCAGATCAGCCCATCGGATAAAGGGCCATTTTTCCCTATGGGAAAAACTGTTTCTCCAAGAGAAGATATCCCTATGGATACTACATCTTTCCTCAGTTTTTCTGGGATAGAAGAAAATATTTCAAGAACTACATCAAATAGTTTCTCAGCCGATAACACATCCCTATTATCTACTTTCAGAAGCGGAGTACGAACCGATTTACTCCATAGCATCTTAGCTTTTTCATCGAATAAAGCGAGTTTTATATTCGTCGTTCCTATATCAAATCCTGCCATTACCATGTTTACCATCCCAAAGGTTTTCGTATACCATCACAAAACCTTTGCTTCTGTCCACACTACTTAAACATCTATTTGCCAGCGGCATACGAATTCCATCCTTCCACAGCCTTAATTCTGGTTTCATTTTTCTATCCTGATTATATCGGGATCGGTGAAAACATCATATTCATCGTAGCTAGTAGACGAAAATTCAGAGACTATACATCCTTCAGGTCCACCTTGAAACCAATGTTTAGTATTTGGGGGAATTGTGTACTGCTCTCCGGGTCTTAATACGATCTCATGCCACACCGTAAAATACTGTTTTCGCTCTTCGGGTACCCGGGCTTTCGGATTTGGAGTTGCAGGTCCTTCAACATAGAGATATACCTCTCCCCATCTACATCTGAATGTCTCCATCTTCCCAGGATAATTGTACTTTTCGATCGGTGGATGCCAATGTTCTGGTGTTATTTGGTAAGGAAAATGTATGAGTTCTTTGGCACAGTACCTCTCGTTGTTAACATAAACCACTATCTGATCTCCTATCTTCTCTGGCATTCCTAACCCCAGGTCTATTATCTCCATACTTTCGAATTCCTTTGCTGTGATCACTATACCTGCTCTGTCTAACATATCCTTCGCCCTCAAAGCAAATTCTCTTTTCTCTTTTTCACTCATCATATGAACATTACCTCCTCCTTCAAACTTCGAGCATCATTTTCCTG
>WFSK01000278.1 GCA_015486095.1 Thermotogae bacterium | reverse complement strand
GTGCAGGAGTTATAGGTACCTGTGTTGCGAGAGAACTCTCACGATATGAGGAACTTTCTATAGATGTTGTAGAAAAAGAAGCAGATGTTGGCTGGGGAACCACGAAGGCAAATAGCGGTATCGTCCATGGGGGATACACGAGTTCACCAGGAACCTTAAGGGCAAAGTTTGAAGTTTTGGGTAATAGGGCGATGGAAAGATGGTGTACAGAACTGGATGTACCATTCGAGAGAATAGGTGCCTACGTATTGGCATGGAAGGAAGAGGATATTGAGGTATTACGTCAGTTAAAAAAACAGGGAGAGAAGAACGGTGTTAAAGGGTTGAAGATAATAGGTGGAGATGATGCTCGCTCTGTAGAACCCATATTGAATAAGAATATCATTGCTGCACTCGACGCCCCAATGGTAGGTATCGTTTCCCCTTATCTTCTGGCCATAGCTGCGTTTGAGAATGCAAAACATAATGGCGTCGATTTCCATTTCAATACAAAGGTGATCTCTGTTGAGCTTCTCAACGATCGCATTAATGTTATAACAACAGGTGGTATCTTCCCTGCCGATCTGGTCATAAATTGTGCTGGTATCCATAGTGGCGAAATAGCCAATCTTTTTGGTGATACGCATATAAAGATAGAGATCTACAAAGGAGAGTACTTTCTGGGAGATAAGGAGATGAGTAAGGGAATAACTAAGGTAAACTTCCCTATCCCAACACCCATATCCAAAGGTATATTGGTTGCGCCCACAACCGAGAGGACAGTTATACTTGGACCTACAAGCGAAAATATCGATACCCCTTCTACTGCAACTACTTGCGAAGGATTGAAGAAGATCGAAAGAGGTATAAGGAAGATATATCCTGACATAGATCTATCCCTCGTTATCACGGAATTCACCGGTTTAAGAGCAAAGGATGTGTCGAGAGATTTCGTCATAGGATGGTCTTCAAGGGATGATAGAGTCTTTCATCTGGCAGGCATACAATCTCCTGGCTTAACCGGGGCTCCAGCGATAGCAGAATACGTTGGAAATGTGTTCAAAAATAGATTTTCACTTCATACAAAAAAGCAATTCGATCCGATACGAAAGGCTCCAAAGCGCCTTTCTGAAATGACTCCCGAAGAAGCCCGACGATTATGGGAAAAAGACCCTGCATACGGTAGGGTAGTATGTAGGTGTGAGATGGTTAGTGAAGCCGAGGTAAGGGAGGCTATAAGAAGAGGAGCTACCACCCTTGATGGTATAAAATTCAGGACCCGTGCCGGCATGGGAAGGTGTCAGGGCGGCTTTTGTACACCGTGGATAATGAAAATCCTTGCAGAGGAATTAAAAAAGCCCATACCGGAAATTACTAAAAAAGGATTCGGATCTGAAATCGTCGTTGGTTACACCAAAGAGAAGGTATACTATGAAGAGAATAAATAGAGATGTAGTTGTGATAGGTGCTGGTCCTGCTGGTTTGGCAGCAGCTATATCTGCGAGTGAAGTAGGAGCGAGGAGCGTTACGATAATCGAGCGGGATGAAGAGTTAGGTGGAATATTGAAACAATGCATTCACAATGGGTTTGGTCTTCATTATTTTGGAGAAGAATTAACCGGTCCAGAATATGCGGAAAGATTCATAAAAAAACTCAATACATTGAAAAACGTGGATGTTAAACTCAACACCATGGTCTTAGATATAAATGATAATAAAGAATTGTTGGTATCGAGCAAAAAGGAAGGGATCTATTACATAAAGGCTAAGGCTATAGTCCTGGCGATGGGAGCGCGTGAAAGAACACGAGGTGCGATAAGGATACCCGGAACGAGACCAGCGGGTATTATGACGGCAGGTACGGCACAAAGGCTCGTTAATATAGAGGGTTTGATGATAGGGAAGAAAGTCTTCATCCTCGGATCAGGTGATATAGGGATGATAATGGCACGGAGGTTGACATGGGAAGGGGCTGAAGTAGTAGGTGTAGCAGAGATAATGCCATACCCTACAGGCCTGACGAGGAACAGGGTTCAATGTCTCGAAGACAACGATATACCGCTGTATTTAGGCCATACGATCGCGGAGATAAAGGGAGATAGGAGGATCAATTCCGTTGTTGTAAGTAGGGTAGATGAAAAGAGAAGACCTGTGTTGAAAGATGCATGGGAAGTAGAATGTGACACTTTACTTCTTTCCGTCGGTTTGATCCCCGAAAATGAGTTATCGAAGAAGATAAATGTGAAGTTGTCTAGAACGGGAGGGCCTATCGTAGATGAATTGCGTCAAACATCGATTCCTGGTATATTCGCAGGTGGAAATGTCTTGCAGATCCATGACCTGGTGGATAACGTATCCAGAGAATCGGAAACGGCTGGGAAAAATGCAGCGCTCTTTGCCATCGGTAAGTTGCAAGACCACCCTCGAGTAGAGGTTAGAAATGGCGAATATGTAAGATATGTTGTCCCGAATTACATAAGTGCTTCGAGAGATGTTGAATTCTACATGAGGAGTACTCAACCACTCGGTAGGGCAAATCTGGTTATAAAGGAGAGCAAAAGGAGATTTCCCCTTCGATACGTTACGCCGGCTGAGATGATAGTTAAACGTGTCAAGGCGAAAGACCTTTCCTTTGCTAAGGACATCGGACATATTACGTTCGCACTCGAGAAGGTGGAAGAGTGACGAAGAAGACATATACGTGTATAATGTGCCCAAAAGGTTGCAGGGTAACCCTGATGATAAGGGGTAAAGAAATAGTTAAGGTAGAAGGAAACGAATGTCCTCTGGGTGCGAAGTATGCCATTCAGGAGTTTAAAAATCCTGTAAGGATCGTTACCACAACCGTAAAAATAAAAGATGCTAACTTCAAGAGGCTACCTGTGAAGACAGCTAAGCCGATTCCCAAATCTTTGATAAAAGAATGTCTAAAATTACTTTCTGATGTGGAAGTAACTCCACCCATTAAGTCTGGTGAAGTCATAGTTAAAAATATATGTGGTACAGGATCGGATGTAGTGGCAACCAGGGAAATGCTATAATAAAAAAGGACCCACCTAAGTGGGTCCTTTGAATTCTGTAGGAACGGGTCTTCAGACCTATCCGATGGAACGAAGTTCCATAGCGTTATTCACCTTTGGTGAATCGGGCAAGAGTTTACTCCTGTTCCTAAGAATCCTACAAAACCAACCGAATCAAGCATAAGGTGCACTCACGCCTGCCTCGAAACAACGATATACCTTACTTTTCGCTAGTCGGTAAAGCCCATGGTATAATATTTTGTTCTTCGAAATACACGATATTACGAGGAGAATTAAAAATGAGGGAATTAAGAGTATTATCACCTGTTGGGATGTTAGGTTATGGTTTTCCGGAAGAATCTTTTCAGGAAGGGATAAAACGCTCACCAGATGTAATAGCTGTAGATGCTGGATCGACCGATGCCGGGCCTCATAAACTCGGTGCAGGTGTTGGTATCGTGAGTAGATGGGCAACGAAGAGAGATCTCACCTTCATGCTAAAGGCAGGTTATCAGAATAGGATTCCCGTTCTCGTTGGTTCGGCTGGTGGTTCAGGGGCGGAAAAGCATCTCTTATGGACGCTGGATATAGTAAAGGAAATAGCAAAAGAGAATGGACTGCATTTCAAGATAGCAGTGATCCATGCGGAGATAAAAGACAGAGATTATCTTAGAAGGAAATTAAGAGAAGGTAAGATAAAACCCCTGGGTCCCGTCCCACAGTTGACATCAAAGGAGATAGATGAGGCCATAAGAATAGTTGCGGTGATGGGGGTACATCCACACATAAAGGCGCTCGAATTAGGAGCAGACGTCGTCATTGCAGGACGTTCTAACGATCCAGCCATGTTCGCAGCCCTCGGGATAAAGGAAGGTTATGACCCAGGATTAGCGCTGCACATGGGGAAGATCCTGGAGTGCGGTGCGATGGCTTCGACTCCGGGGACAACTTCCGATTGTATGATGGGTTACCTCAGGGATGACCATTTCTTGGTAGAACCCCTTAACCCAATGAGAAGATGCACCACGACTACAGTGGCTGCCCATACACTCTACGAAAAGTCGAGTCCACTCCACATAATAGGTCCGGAAGGTGTGGTGGATGTTACGAATTGTAAATTCGAACAGGAAACGGAAAGGGCTGTAAGGGTGTCCGGTTCAAAACTGATAGAACCAGATACCTATTGGGTTAAGTTGGAAGGGGCAAGCAAAGTTGCATATCGCACGATATCTATTGCAGGTGTGAGGGACCCGATAATGATAAAGCAGATCGATGAATGCGAGAATGCGGTCCGTGAGGCCGTGAGCGAATATTTCAAGAGCATTCCGGAAGAAAACTACAGATTGATATTTCATATCTATGGTAAAAATGGTGTCATGGGAAAATTGGAACCTCAAAAGGAGATCACTTCCCATGAACTTGGTATAATCTTAGAGGTGGTGGCCAAAGATCAAGAACTCGCGAATACCATTTGCGCCTTCGCACGTTCCACACTAATGCATTATTCGTATAAGGGGCGTATCGCAACTGCCGGTAATTTGGCTTTTCCATACGCACCGTCCGATATACCGACGGGACCCGTATACAAATTTACTGTACATCACTTGGTTCAGGTCGATGACCCCTGTGAATTATTTCCCATCGAATTCGTAGAGATCTAAGAGGGTGATAGGAATAGTGAAAAAGGTTAAGATCAAGGATATAGCCAAGGTGGTCAGAAGCAAGAATGCAGGACCGTTCGAATTAACATTCGATATCATATTCAAAGATAAGGAAACCTACGAGAAGGTCAAACGTTCGGGTGTAATAACGAAGGAGTTGATAGCCGAGTTATATCATATTCCTGTAGAACAGGTACTTTACTTCGTGGAATTCGATCCGGCAAATGCAATAAAGGCAACCATCGTTAGACCAGTGGATTCGGGCAGCATTGGAGAAACGGATACGTACGGAGCACAGCAGCATGCCCCTTTGCTCGATATAGAGATCCCCTGGTAAGGCTTCACAATGTGAAGCACGCCCGGCAGGACTTGAACCTGCAACCGTCGGAGCCGAAATCCGATGCTCTATCCAGTTGAGCCACGGGCGCGAATGGGGTGAGTAGCGGGGCTTGAACCCGCGACATTCGGATCCACAGTCCGACGCTCTCCCTACTGAGCTATACTCACCATGAGGCAGCGCGCCCAGCAGGACTTGAACCTGCAACCTACGGATTAGAAATCCGTTGCTCTATCCATTGAGCCATGGGCGCTATTCGTTTTTTTATTATATCTCAATGATGAGTATTTGGCAACAGGTAAATAGACTGGTATAATAAAAACAATTGATCTTTGTCTGGAGGGATAGTATGAGATTTTCTTCTCTTTATGCACCGACTTTAAAGGAAGTACCTTCTTATGCAGAAGAAGTAAGCCATCGTTTGCTCTTGAGAGGTGGGTTCATAAGGATGTCTGCGAGAGGAGTCTACACGTATCTTCCTCTCGGATTCAGGGTTTTGAAGAAGATAGAGAATATAGTCAGGGAGGAAATGAATAGGATAGGTGGCCAGGAGATCCTCCTTCCCATTGTTCAACCCGCTGAATTGTGGAAGATGACAGGGAGGTGGGATGATTATGGTCCGGAAATGATGAAATTGAAGGATAGAAGCGGCAGAGAATTCACTTTAGGACCTACCCACGAAGAGATCATAACCGATCTGGTGAAGACTGAAATAAAGACCTACAAACAGCTACCCATCTTGCTCTACCAGATCTACACGAAATACAGGGATGAACTCAGACCTCGAGGAGGATTACTCAGAGCACGTGAGTTCATCATGAAAGACCTGTATAGTTTTCATGATAGTCAAGAGAGTCTTGACAGAACTTATGATGATATCTACAAGGCATATGAGCGTGTCTGTAAGAGGTTAGGTATAAAGGCCATAGCAGTTGAGGCAGCCAGTGGTGCGATCGGTGGGAGTGTATCACATGAATTCGTGATATTAGCCGAAAGAGGAGAGACGAAGGTCTTGTTTTGTGAAAATTGTGGATACGCCGCAAACGAAGAGAAAGCTGAATACAGGTGTGAATACAAATCTTCCACTGAGGAATTTAAAGGATTGAAGAAAGTCTTAACGCCAAACGTGAGGACCGTCGAGGAAGTCGCTAACTTTTTGAATAAGGATACGAAACAGATAGTCAAATCTATGGTATACAGAGGGAAAGAGGGATTCGTGATCGCATTGATGAGGGGCGATCTCGACATCAACTTATCCAAGTTGAAGACTTCGCTCTCAGATCAAACCTTGAGACCCGCTACTTCTGAGGAGGTGAAAGAACTCACAGGAGCTCCAGCAGGATTTGTGTCCCCAGTGGGTTTGAACAGTATAAAGGTGATCGGAGATTATTCTGTAAAAGGCATGAAAAATTTCGTAGTGGGTGGAAATGAGATAGACACTCATTTTATCAATGCCAATTTTGAGCGAGATATAAGGGTCGACCTATGGCAGGACATAAAGGTTGTAAAGGAGGGTGATAAATGCCCTAAATGTGGAGCTCCTCTGAAGGCAGTTAGAGGCATCGAGATAGGGCATATATTCAAGTTAGGTACGAAGTATTCGGAAAAGCTCGGTGCATATGTTGTGAAAAAGGACGGAAGATCCATCCCCATAATTATGGGTTGCTATGGATTCGGTATTTCTCGTGCTGTTGCTGCTATCGTGGAGCAAAAACACGATGAGAATGGAATGGTCTGGCCTATAACTGTGGCTCCCTATGAGATAATAATAGTTCCTTTAGGGGGTGGTAAGAGACAAAAGAGGGTAGCGGAGGATATATATGAACTACTGACGGCCTCAGGATACGAAGTGATGCTGGACGATAGGAATGTATCTGCAGGCATCAAACTGAAGGATATGGATCTAATAGGCATTCCTATAAAGCTTATCGTAGGGAAGAATGTGGACAACGATAAGGTCGAATTAGTCATAAGAGAAAGTGGTAAGAGGGAGGAGGTAAGTATCTCCGAAGGCTACACTGAGGTGATAAGTAAGATAAGCAATATAATCAATGATATGAAAGAGGCGTTGAATACATGATATGAAACTGAAGGTATTTTTTAACTCCCTGTCTCCGAGCCAAATATTGGTCTTCTGGTTTTTCATAACTATAAGTGTTGGTTTCATCTTACTCTTATTACCGTTCTCAACCGTGAACGGGATATCCCCGATCGATTCTTTGTTCACGGCTACCTCTGCAACTTGCGTAACAGGCCTGATAGTAGTGGATACCCCTACGAAGTTTACTCTCTTCGGTAAGATAGTGATATTAGCCCTTATACAAGCGGGTGGTTTGGGGATAATGACTATATCAACATTCTTCATGCTGATAGTGGGAAGAAGAATAGGGTTGAGAGACAGAGTTTTGCTCCAGGAAAACTTGAATCAGAATAGAATAGGAGGCTTGCTTAGATTACTGCTCGATGTTGTGAAATACACGTTGATCTTCGAAGTGCTCGGAATAGTCTTGTTTTTTTTCAGTTTTTCAAGAAGATTCAGTTACGATTATGCCTTTTGGCTCTCCATATTTCATTCTGTATCGGCTTTCTGTAACGCTGGTTTCTCTCTATTTTCTGATAGTTTTATACGTTATAAGAGTGATGTCTACATCAATTCTGTCCTGGCATTTCTGATCGTCAGTGGCGGATTGGGATTTGCCGTTTTAACGGAGATAGACATCAGGAAGAGGATAAGGTGGAGTGCTCTCTCGCTGCAAGCGAAGATAGTCTTCACTACAACGTTCATATTGTTACTACTTGGGACCATTTTACTCCGATTGGGTGAAGCAGGTCATTTTTCTTCCCTAAGAATCTATAGTGAAGGAACGAAGTGGTTAACTTCATTCTTCCAATCTGTCACGGCGAGAACAGCAGGTTTTAATACTGTTCCCATAGGCTCCCTTGCAACACCGGCGCTGTTGATACTCATGTTGCTGATGTTCATAGGGGGATCCCCCGGTTCTACAGCTGGGGGTGTTAAAACGGTTACAGCGGCCGTCATATTCCTTTACGTAAAGGCATTGATAAGTGGTAAACGAGAAGTGGCTGTCTTCAAGCGTAAGATAAAGGATGAGGTGATAGGTAGATCTCTCGCCATAGTTTCTCTTTCCCTACTCTTTGTCTTTTCTATCTCTTTTCTCCTTACCTTTACAGAGCATGGAGATTCTCTTACCGAGATCATGTTCGAAACGATAAGTGCCTTTGGAACAGTTGGGCTGAGCATGGGCATTACTCCACATCTTTCGGCTATAGGAAAATTTCTCATAACGATAACCATGTTTACAGGTAGACTCGGTCCACTCACGATCTTCATGGCGTTGTACGGAAAAGAAGAAAGATTACTTTACAAGTATCCTGAAGAGGATATATCTGTAGGTTGAATTCGATCATCCCTTAGAATTATTGGATTTTTCATCACTTTTCTTCGATTGTCGCCGAATGTACCACGTCAAAAGGAGGAGAAAGATACTGATCGTACAGATCGCCATTACGTCTACCACGAACTCGCCTGAGGTCAAAGGGAGGAAAGGTAGCACGAGTATGCCAAGTAACAATATAATCAATCCCATTGTAAAGGCTAACTTTCCAATTCGAGGGCCCACTTCGGTATCTCCTCTACTAAATGACAGGCAACCCTATGTTCGTTACCCAAATCCTTTAATTCCGGTACTTCTCTTTCACAGATCTCTTTTGCATAAGGACATCGTGGGTGGAAACGACAACCAGACGGTGGATGACCTGCACTCGGTAGATCCAGGCTTCTCAAAGGTAGTAATCTCTTTTTCTTTGCCAGCTTCGGATCGGGAACGGGTATTGCAGATAAGAGGGCTTGTAGATAGGGATGCCTTGGGTTTTCTATGAGGTCATTTATTCCTCCTGTTTCCACTATCTTCCCTACATACATCACTGCCATTCTTCCTTCGCGAGAGAAATACCTTGCAGTGGCGAGGTCATGAGTGATGTAGAGAAAGGCGATGTTGAGCTCTTTATTCAATCTTCTCATAACGTCTAAGACAGAGATTCTAAGGGAAGCATCGACCCCAGAAACAGGTTCATCTGCAATGATGAGTTTCGGCTTGAGTATGGTTGCCCGCGCCAACGATACCCTTTGCCTCAACCCTCCACTCAGATGAAACGGATACTTGTTCATGAAGTATCTCGGAGGAATGACTCCAACCATATCCAAAAGCTCTTCTACCTTTTTCTCAGTTTCTTCTCTCGTTCTGGTGATCTTATAAAATTGCAAAGGAGCTGCAAGAGTTTGATAAACGGTCCTCACAGGATTCAGGCTGGCATAAGAATCCTGGTGTACCACCTGGACCAGAGGACGGAATTCCTTATACTCTTTCTTCGACATCCTCCAGATATCTTTGCCCTCGAATAATACTTCTCCGGAAGTGGGTTTGAGCCTCCCAAGAAAGATCTTCCCTACCGTTGTCTTACCGCAACCACTCTCACCTACGAGACTGAGGATCTCTCCAGGGTAGATCTTCAGTGATACATCCACCACTGCTCCGATCTTCAGATTACCCTTCTTGAAGTACATACTGACGTTTTTTAGTTCAGCCAATGCTTCATCCATAACTTTATCCCTTCCTTCCCATATTCGAGTACTTATGACATGCTACGAGATGCCCTTTTTCGATCTCTATCAATTTCGGCTCGACTTTCTCACAGATATCCATTGCTTCTGGGCATCGAGGATGGAAAAGACATCCGGAAGGTTTATGTAACAGGTTTGGGGGTGAACCCGGAATGGGTTTCATCTTACTCAGATCCCCTATGATCGAGGGCATAGATTTGATGAGTCCGATAGTATAAGGATGATATGCC
>WFSK01000277.1 GCA_015486095.1 Thermotogae bacterium | reverse complement strand
GGTATCACGTCGGTGAGAAACAGGAGGTTTCGAATGTGACGGCGTGCAGGAAGGACGCTCGTCACAGTCCGACGTGATACCCCTGTAAGTCGAACAACATTGTTTCACTTACACTAACGATGCACATCAAAATATACCTTCTACCGAACACTCGATGTGGTCCGATGCAAAACTCAACCGAATCAAGCATAAGATACACTCACATTCGCCTCGAAACAACGATAGGTTTACTTCGCAACTACTTACAACACTCGCACATCGAGATATACCCCAATCACTCCATCAACTTTTTTATTATGCAGCCAATGAGTCAGGAACATGCCTCCTCTTATATGATATAATTGAACTATGCGAATAGAACCTACATCCAACAAAAAAGAAGAAACTCGTAAGATAAAGAGTAAGAAGTCTCGGTTGAAAAAGAAGGGGAAAGATATAAGTAAGGTGGAAGAAGGTTCTTCTGTACCTTCTCTAAAGGAATTGATCTTAGAAAAAATCGATGAAAGGGCAGACGTACTCTTACAAGAGGTTATCGAGATGGGTAATGAATTTGCGCGTTCACCTACTTATAGGCATTTAAAAGAGTATGAAGAGCGAGTAAAGCGTTTCATAACGTATATTGTGGAGAAAGAATTCAAGGTGCGAGAGGAATTGAAAAAAACAAGGGGAAGAACTCGAGTGGACCTTTGTATTATAGTGGATGAGGTCAACGCTCAATTGAAAGACCTCGCCGATCGTATGATGAAGGGGGAACGTGATACTCTTGTATATGCTGCAAAGGTAGATGAAATAAGGGGTTTATTGATGGATCTTTACCGATGATGAAGTTGGTGACACTCTATCCACATCAATTTGAGATGATAAGGAATTCTATAGGAAATGAAGGAAAAACCTTTCTCCTTCTAATAGATGATGCGTGGCTATCGAGGAAGTTGGTGCTGGAAATAATAGGTGAATTGGAAGATACGAAACCAGAGTTAGTAGGAAATGCAATCGATATCGAGATCATCTCCTCGGAAAAGGGTAGGATACACATAGATGATATACGAAATATAAGGATATTTCTGAAATCTTATCCCATGCAATGGAAGCACAAATATGCTGTCATATTTGGTGCCGAGCAGATCACGAGGGAAGGGGCTAACTCCTTCTTAAAGATAACAGAAGAACCGGAGAAGTTCAATATCATTATGATGACTACTTCTAATATCGATGCAGTGCTTCCAACCATCCGTTCTCGAGCGATAAGAATATCCTTTCCCAGACCATCATCTGAGGCTATTCAAAAGGTATCTTCTCCACTTCATGCTCCTGAATTGATAGCCTTGTTTACAGAGATTGCAGGATACGATATGCAAATATTCGAAGCTATTGAGAACATCGATGATATGAAGACTGTATATGAAGATGTTAAAGTTATGTTAAATGGAGAGAAAGATATCATAGATGAGTTTGTGAATTCCATCTTCGAAGGAGGATGGAAAGGATGTATAATAAGACATATGTTGTGTAAGGTATTATTATCTCGTTTATATAGAGGAACACTTTCTTCAAATCTTGGGATAATGGAAAGTCTGTTGAAAAAAATGGGGAGTGAGAGGGAGAACGCGATTAGGATGTTGTCCTTTTTGTGCAAACGTCTTATAGTAGAGATATTACATAAGATCACAAGCGCAGGACTCATATTGACGGAGAAACAAGTGAAGGCGGTGTCATACATAACGGAACTCGCGAATTGGCATTCCGTTCCTTTTTCTCTTACCTTGGCATATGACAGATTTGCCATTGCTCTTGAGGAATTGAAAGATATCATGGCGGGTAAAGGAAAGTGATCTATGGATAATCTGATAGCAGTTGTATTCCAAACGGCGGGAAAGATCTATTACTTTTCTACCAATGGAGAGGACGTTAAGTATAAAGATAGGGTGGTAGCCCAGAGCGAATTCGGTCTGGATGTGGGAACGGTGGTCAAAACCAACGTGAAAAGGGAGGAAGTAGGTGTCGATAACGTATTACCGATCGAAAGGCGTATGACAAACGAAGACCTCAAGGTCTATAAAAGAAATTTAGAAGATGCGAATTCTGCTATGGAAGTATGTAGGGAAAAGATAAAGGAGCATGGTCTTCAGATGAAACTCGTCAAGGCGAAATATATGTTGGATAGGTCTAAATTGCTCTTCTATTTCACCGCAGAGGAACGTGTGGATTTCAGGGCGTTGGTAAAGGATTTAGCTTCGATCTTCAAAACGAGGATAGAACTCAGACAGATCGGAGTAAGGGATGAATTCAAGATAAGAGGTGGGATAGGTATGTGCGGGAGAGAACTCTGCTGTGCAACACATCTTAGAGCATTCGATGGGGTTACATTAAAGTATGCTAAACAGCAACAATTGTATATAAATCCAGCCAAGATCTCGGGGGCTTGTGGAAAGTTGTTGTGTTGTCTTAGATACGAGGCAGATGTCTATCAAGAGGAGTTAGAGAATATCCCAGATATTGGGGAAGAGATCGAGGTAGAAGGGGAAAAGGGGACCGTAACTCAGTACAACATCTTTACAAAAGAGATAACAGTTCAAACTGAAGATTCGGAGATATTCAAGATACCTTTTAGCAAATTCAGGTGAGAGATATGACCACAGATGAAAAGGGATTTACTTTGGTTGAGATTTTAGTGGCAATGGCAATACTCGTCATCATATTGAGCGGAGTTTATGCAGGTATAAGCGAACTCTATCATATCGAGAAAAGGGTAGAGTACAATACCGTTGCAAGAGAGTTGGCAAGAAGTGTAATGGAGAAGAGTTTTATCCCTAATTTTGTAGATTTTACCAGTACGGAAACCATCAACGATATGTTGTACACCATAAAAACGAATACCAAAGATATAGCGAGTGTTGCTACCGCTACGCTTCAGAAAGTAACCGTAAATGTGAGTTATATGCCCTCTGGGAGTACAACTAAGACGGTTAGTATCCCCATACTCCAGATCAGGATGAAGAGATGAAAGAAAAGAAAAAAAGTGAGCAGGGATTTACTCTCGCCGAGCTTCTAATAGCCATCGTTGTGATGTCTATAGCCCTTGGAGCGGTGTGGTGTGTCTTTTCCATACAGCTCAATGGATGGATAGGTATAAAAAACAGGGTGAATGCCCTACAGGCCGCCATCGACGGTACGGATTTCATGTTCAATGAACTCACGGGATACGCTGCTACTGTAACATCTTCTTTAGGCACGGAAACGAATTATCTCACCTTCATCGCTACCAATACCTTATCCGGGATGATAAGATATTACGAGTACTCACCTGATGAATTGAGAAGAGATGTGAACGGTACAGGACAGAATCTCATAACCGATCACATTGCCTCTATCACTTACTTGGCTACACAAGTAGTTGAAACCTTTGGAAATGCTGCAACCGATGCATCTAGTATAATAAATTACATACAGACCAATCCGAGTTCTGATATATATTACGACGATTCTTCCAGCGAGATCGTTATGGCTACAGAAACTGATAACAGCAGTAATTACGATCGCACATCAGATATGCTTCAAGCACTCTATGCGTTCGGAGATGCCATCCATGATAAGAGCGTAGAACCACATATAGAACCATACAGCTGGTTGGATTATTTTGCTGATATAGTTATGCTTGAAGTCTTTTATCTTTTTCCCACTCCGGGCTCGGTTGATTTTCCATTCAATCGTTCTGATAATGTTACTACCTTCACGATCAGAGATGTGAGATCTACGTGGTCTGGCCCCATAGAAGAACAACATAGATTTAACGAAATTGCATTTGCGAATTATGTTACTCATAGAGAAGAGATAGATAACGAATCCTCTTCTGCGAGCACAGATAGAGAAAGGGCACATGTCATATTCGATCTATTCGGATTTATCTTTTACGGTAACGATTGGTACACGATAGGGACAAATCCGCTTTTCAACAGATTTTACCTTTATATCCGGGCCTTTAATCTTTTTATTCCTGCGGAGGTAGATGCCCTCTTAAATACTTTCCAGAATTTTGTCATCCCATTTTGGGATGGAACAGTCCAAGAGGTGATATCTTCCATGCAAGAAGGTGTTCCAAGGATAGAGGTGTATCAATATGTCGAATCGGATGCCACTTACACATGGCGATCGTATTCCGGTCATCCATTATTCTATAATATGAAGATGGGTGTTACCCTTAGACCACATTGAAAGGAGTTAGTGAATGATACCGATATCTGAAACAGTTGAGAAGATAAAGCCATCGGCGACACTAAGCCTATCTGCAAAGGCGATAAAGATGAAAGCAGAAGGAAAGGATGTCGTTAGTCTTGCGGCTGGTGAACCAGATTTTCCAACACCAGAAAATATAAAGGATGCTGCCTTCGATGCAATACGCGCGGATAAGACTAAGTACACTACGGCAGCCGGCATTTTACCACTTCGGGAGGCGATAAAGGATAAATTGAAAAGAGATAACGGCCTCGATTACTCGGAAGATGAGATCGTGGTAACGGTAGGGGCAAAACAGGCATTATTCAATGCCTTAATGGTTACTGTAAATCCTGGAGATGAGGTAATGATCTTGGCGCCGTGCTGGGTTAGTTACATCGCTCAAGTAAAATTTGCACGAGCCGTACCAGTTATATTCCCACTGCAAGAAGAAAGAGATTATCAACCAAATGTAGATGACTTGGAGAAATTGATAACGTCGAGGACAAGATGTATCGTGTTAAATACTCCCAATAATCCTACTGGTGTCGTATATGCCAAAGATACCTTGGAAGGTATTGCCGAGTTTGCTGTGAAACACAACCTCTTTGTGATAAGTGATGAGGTGTACGAGAAGATAATATATCCTCCTGCGAGACACATATCTTTTCCTTTTCTTGGAGAGGGGGTCAAGGAGAGAACGATCCTTGTAAACGGTTTATCCAAAGCATATTCTATGACAGGCTGGAGGATCGGATATGCCGCAGGCCCTAAAGAAGTGATAGATGCGATGATAAAGATACAAGGACACTCGACTTCTAATGCGACATCTATATCTCAATACGCGGCGATCGAGGCGCTGAGGGGGCCCCAGGATTCTGTCGAAGAGATGCGTAGGGAATTTCAAAAGAGAAGAGATTATGTTGTCAAAAGACTAAATGCAATAGGATTCTCTGTGAAAAGGCCATTGGGTGCATTCTATATCTTCTTAAACGTAAAGCACTTATTTGGTAAACGATACGATGGTAAAGAGATAAAAGATTCTACAGATCTATGTGAACTTATGTTAGAAAGGGCACTCGTGGCAGCTGTACCTGGAAGCGCCTTCGGTAGGGAAGGATATATAAGGTTATCTTACGCTGCTTCGAATGAGATGTTGAAGAAGGCGATGGATAGGATCGAATGCTTCGTAAAAAATATAAGATGAGAGGAGGAAGTCATGGAAGATATAGAGTTGTTAGACAAGTTGACGAGTACGCCAGGTGTTTCTGGGAGTGAAGAAAAAGTTGCAGATGTCATCATCGAGGAGATAAAAGGACTATGCGACGAGTATCACACTACACCTCTTGGATCAGTTATAGCGTTGAAGAAAAGTACATCCGGGAGGGCTAAGGGTAAGATAGAGATATCCGCTCATATGGATGAAATAGGCTTCGTCGTTGCAAAGATCGAAGAAGGAGGCTATCTCAGATTGGCAACTGTGGGAGGAGTGGATCCCAAGATCCTTTCCTCTCAGGAAGTAACGATAATATCTCATACGGGGAGAGAATATAAAGGTGTTATAGGAGCGCTGGCACCACATCTTCAAACCGAAAAGGAGAGAAAAGAACAACCCTCTCATGATACCGTCTTCGTGGATGTCATAGGACTGAGTGAAGATGAAGTACGTGCGAATATCAGAGTAGGTGATACTGTTACGATGCATGCCCCCATTTTAAGGCTCATGAAGAATCGTATAGTTGGTAAAAGTTTAGATGATAGGATATGTGTCCTCGCTAACATCAAACTACTCAGAGAGCTTAACAAGATGATATTCGATTGGGATGTATATGTCGTGTTCAGCAGTCAAGAAGAGATTGGAAGTCCTGGCGCTCGGACTGCAACGTACGAGATAGAACCTGATGTAGGCATAGCGATAGATGTAACCATAGGAGATATACATGGGGTAAAGGAGAAACTACCGAAATTGGGAAAGGGTCCTGTTTTAGGTCTTGGCCCTACCTGCTCTCCTAAGATAGCAGGGGATATCAAAAAGATAGCAAAGGAGATCAACGTACCTCTCCAATTAGAAGCATCTGTTAGAACAGGAACGGATGCTGATAGTATGTTTTTAGTAGGCAAGGGCGTACCTATAGCGGTGTTATCCATTCCATTGAGGCATATGCATACCACTGTTGAACTCATAGACATGGATGATGTGAATAATCTCGTCAGATTGCTTGTAGAGTATATAAAGCAATTGGATAAGACGTATGAGGAGGCATTCTTATGAGTGAAGAAGTGAGAAAACGATTATGCGAAGAGATAGGTGTATCGGGAGAAGAGTACAGGGTAAGAAAGATGATAAAAGAAGAAATAGGCTCATTCGTAGACGATATTAGAATAGATAAACTCGGAAATCTAATAGCTCTTAAAAGAGGAAGAAGTGATGAAAAAAAGGTGTTGTTCTTGGCACATATGGACGAAGTTGGTCTTTTGATAACAGGGATAGAGGATAACGGTCTTCTGCGTTTTACTGCGGTGGGAGGAATAGATCCCAAGGTGCTCCTATCGAAAAGGGTTTTGATAGGCAAAGACAAGATTCCGGGAGTCATCGGATTTATTCCCATCCACATGCAGAGGGGAGAAGAGGTAAAAGTGCCGAAGATAGAGGATATGAGGATAGATGTAGGTGCTTCATCTAACAAAGACCTGGAGGGAAAGGTAGAAATAGGTGACACGGCTGGTTTTTCTACACAATACGAGGAGGTCGAGAAGATGGCGAAGGGTAAGGCGTTCGATGACAGAGCCGGATGTAGTGTGTTAATAGAGGTCATAGATGCGCTCTCCGAGCAAAAGCCATTCTTCGATACATATTTCGCCTTCGTAACCCAGGAGGAAACGGGATTGAGAGGGAGCGGTGCCGTCGCCTACGAGATAATGCCGGATATCGCATTCGTATTCGAAGGGACAACGGCTGGTGACAATCCAGAATTGGAAGAGGAAAGGTGGTCTACACATCTCGGAGAAGGACCCGCAATAACTGCGGTTCATAGGGGTTGGGTGGTTCCAAAATGGCTCTTCGAATATGTGATAGGGATGGCTGAGAGAGAAGATATACCGTATCAGATAAAGCGTACCACAAAAGGGGGCACGGATGCATATCGGATCGGTACGAGTGCAAGGGGCATTCCTTCTGCAGTTATATCCGTACCCTGCAGATACATTCATTCTCCAGTATCCCTTATGAATCTGGAGGATTATGCGAATACTGTTAAATTGGCGAAGGCAATAGTGAATACAGAAGAAGGAATAAATGTGAGATAAGGAGGAGGTTCGATGGCGGAAATAAAGCGAATAGGTATACTGACGAGTGGTGGAGATTCACCTGGGATGAACGCTGCCATAAGGAGTGCGGTGAGGATCGCCCTTAAGAAAAATATTGAGCCCTATGGTATATATAGGGGCTTTGCAGGTTTATTAGACGACAACATGAAACTATTTACTTCGAGAGATGTTTCGGATATCATGCAGCGCGGTGGTACGATCCTCGAAACGGCCAGATGCGAGGAATTCAAAATAGAGAGAGGTCAGGAGGCAGCCGTTGAGGTGATAAAGAGGCGTGGACTCGATGGCATAATCGTGATAGGGGGTAATGGTAGTTTTGCAGGAGCCCTTGCCCTTTCACGGCATGGTATTCCCACCATAGGTATTCCTGGGACTATAGATAACGATATAGCAGGAACGGATATGTGTATAGGCGTAGATACTGCGTTGAATACGGTTATAGATGCGATAGGGAAGATAAAGGATACCGCTTCATCACTCGAGAGGGCATTCATAGTCGAAACTATGGGTAGAAAATCTGGGTATATTGCCCTGATCTCTGGACTGGTGAGTGGAGCCGAGGCGATAATAATACCTGAGGTCCCTGTGGATTACGATGAAATAGCGGACATGTTGCTGGAAGGGAAGAAACAGGGTAAAAAGCATAGTATAATCGTTGTTGCTGAGGGAGCTGCAAGTGCGTATACTGTAGCGAGGCACTTGGAGAATAAGACTGGTTATGAGATGAGAGTAACCGTTTTGGGGCATCTCCAAAGAGGAGGAAGTCCTACGGCATATGATAGATTGATAGCGAGTAGATTCGGAGCGGAAGCAGTGGAAGCACTCGTGGATGGATACGATGCACATATGATAGGAGTACAGGCCAATAAAATAGTGAGATTGCCACTCGAAAAAGTGGTGGAGACACCACAAGGTGTTAATCTTGAACTCTATGAATTGGCCATGAACTTGACATGAAGAAGACGAAAATAGTTTGTACACTTGGTCCCGGAACGGAGGATATACATGTTCTGGAAGGCATGTTGAGAAGTGGCATGAACGTTGCCAGACTGAACATGTCCCATGGGACTTTAGAATGGCACAGGGATATGATAGAGAAGGTCAGACGTGCAAGCAAAGATTTGAATATCCCTGTAGCGATAATGATAGACCTCAAAGGGCCTGAGATACGCACGGGTAAGTTGAAAAAGCAAAGCGTGGAGTTGAAGACAGGTGAAACATTAACACTAACCACTGAGGATGTATTGGGAGATGAACACATCTTATCCATTTCTTATGCAAACCTGCCTTCCGAGGTAAGGGATGGAGATACGATCCTGTTGAACGATGGTTCAGTTGGACTGGAGGTTATCTCCACCACATCGAATTCGATAAAGACAAGGGTGAAATATGGGGGTGTCATTACGAGGGAGAGGGGTGTAAACGTACCAGGCGTTTCTCTCAATCTGCCTGCGATATCCGATATGGATAGGGATGCGGTTAAATTGGCTGTGGAAGAGGATGCGGATTTCATAGCCATGTCCTTCGTAAGGAACTCTTCTGATGTGGTGGAGCTAAAGCAATACGTCAGGGATTTAGGAGGAGATATAGATATAATAGCGAAGATAGAGACTCAAAAAGGGCTGGAAAACCTTGGGGAGATATTGGAAGTAAGTGAAGGCGTCATGGTGGCAAGGGGAGACCTGGGAGTAGAAATAGCACTGGAAAAGGTCCCAACGGCTCAGAAATATATAATTCAAAGGGCAAACGCCATCGCTAAACCTGTTATAACTGCAACCCAGATGCTGGAATCCATGATAGAAAATCCTCGTCCAACGAGGGCTGAGGTAACAGATATAGCCAACGCTATCTTCGATGGAACGGATGCGGTAATGCTCTCCGGCGAGACTGCCAAGGGAAAATACCCGGTAGAGTGTGTGAAGACGATGTCTACAATAGCTTTAGAAGCGGAACAAAATCTAACCGCACTTGGGGTCCCAAGGATCCCCTATATATCAGGTAGCATTGAGGATGTCATATCATCTGCCTGTGTGAAGGTAGCCGAAGACTTGGAAGCGAATGCCATAATAACGAGTACCAGAAGTGGCAGTACCGCGAGGAGAGTTTCGAGATATAGACCAGAAGTCCCAATAATAGCCACTACCTCTTCGGAGAAGACCTTCAGAAAATTATTAGTAGTGTGGGGTGTGGAACCGATAAAAGTCGAGCATGTAACGAGTACGGATGAAGTCATATCCACATCCATCGATATTGCTAAGAGAAAGGGGTATATAAAAGAGGGGGATACGGTGGTGATAACTGCAGGAATACCTATCGATACCGTTGGTACTACCAATATGATAAAGGTTTCAAGGGTATAATTAACCACCAGAGATGAACCATGCGTGTGAATTCCTCTACCTCATCTACTCTAGCAGGTTCATCTTTTGCCATTCATATCGCAGACGATCGCCGCATATTTATCGACGACCAGCAAATTAACCTTTAGCACGTATTCTACGATATCTTCGGGGATATCATGTCCTCTGTTGTACAGAGTGGATAACATCCCGGAAAGAGCTGCAATGGTATCTGTATCTCCACCTATCGATGCTCCCATCTTTACGCACTCCCAGGGACTTTGAGGAGAAAAGAGAAATATACCTATGGAAGTCGGGACGACCTCGTTTGCAGCCATACCGCAACCGATGACATCGTAAAGGAAATCGAGCCATTTCTCTTTTTCGCTTATTTCTTCCCTCATCTTCCTTATCAGCGCGATCCTCTCTCCCGTGCTCGCTCCAACGTATTCGAATGTAGAACTCTCTTTACCAATATCTGCCCCTTTCAAGGTGCTATTCATAATATTCTCTACCGATGTATTCAGCATTGCTGTATGCAATGCATAACCGATCGCCATTGTGGCTTCCATCGCCACATTAGTGTTGTGAGTTATCACAGTGGATGCATATACGCGTCTTCTCAGCTCCTCATAATCTCCCAAGGGTGTAGTAAGAGCTACTGCCCCTATTCTCATCGCAGAGCCACAGGTCGTCCCAGAACTACCCGCTTCTTTGATATCTTTTCCGCTCCTTATGGCTTCTAATGCCTTCAATGTACTCGGACCAATCTCATCCGCTTTCGTTTCTTCTGTCCATTTCATAAGGGCATCTCTCTCCATTTCCAGGGCATAACTCCGAGCCGTGAATATATGAGTATCCAAGATCTTTAAGCCAGTTTATGGCTGGCTGTTCAACGAGGTAATCTTCGTTGAGCTTTGCTTTCATGATTATCACACTC
>WFSK01000276.1 GCA_015486095.1 Thermotogae bacterium | reverse complement strand
GTAAAAAGGCCCTACAACGGACGGAATGACCAAACCAATTGCAAAGGTACGGTTGTGGGCAAGACTTCTAGCAGTAAAGTTTGGTATATAACCTATATCTTTTAGAAATTTCTTGATAACAACTTTTTTCTCTGGCGCAACATATCCTTTATCATTTATGACTCTGGAGATCATGGATTTTGATACACCCAATTCCTTTGCTATTTCTGCTATAGTACGCCTTTTCCTGGGAATATCACTCACCTCTTTAAGAAACCGGTTTTACATTTAAAATGATACCACATATATAGATCTGTGTCAAGCAAAATGGAATTAAAATATAACCGGTTTTATAAATCTGCATAAAGTCAACTATTTTTGATCCACCATAGTCACTTAGAATTGATCCACTCAAAAGAGTTGACAGGAGACATATCTCGGTGTGCATCATTAATGCGAACAAACATGTTGTCTAATCCTGCTGATGATTCTATGCAAAGTCAGGTGCAAAACGAGTGAACGAATTGATTCCTTTCATTCTGTGGGTCTAGCCAAATGGTCACTTATCTTTTTATCATATGGATAACTTCACCCAATCCATCTTTACAGGCCTCCATCGATGCTTCCGGTAGGGTGGGATGTGTGTGGATCGTATTCGCGATGTCATCGAGCGTGAGGTTCTTTTCCCCAGCAAGGGCTAACTCTGCGATCATGACCGATGCCTCCGGTCCCACGATCTGAGCCCCTATGATCTCTTTCGTATCCCTTCTCGCCACTACCTTCACTTCTCCATCCATTTCATTCATAGCAACCGCCTTGCCACTTGCCGTGAATGGAAATTCTCCCGTGATCACATCTATTCCCCTTTCTCTTGCCTCTTCTTCCGTCATTCCCACGGATGCGATCTCAGGAGAAGAAAAGATCGCCCAGGGTACCACTCTGTAGTCCATCCTGACATCCATTCCCGCAATGACCTCAGCCACTACTATCCCTTCACGCTGCGCCTTGTGTGCGAGAAGCATTCCTCCGATCACATCACCAATGGCATATACGTTTGGAACGTTCGTCCTCAACCTTTCGTCTACCAGGATCCTTCCCTTTTCAACTTTTACACTGAGTTCTTCCAAGCCCAGATCTTCTGAATTCAGCTTTCTTCCGATGGATACGAGTACCTTTTCGCTCTGAATCGTCTTTCCATCGCTCAACATGGAAAGGACCTTTCCCTCTTCTTTTACTTCGATGTTCTCTATCTTCGTGCCTGTCCTCACCTGAATTCCCTTTTTTACAAGCATACGTTCTATCATTCTGGCCAATTTCTTATCTCTCATGGTCGGTACAACCTGAGGCATCATTTCGACTAAGATAACCTTTGTTCCAAATGTGGATAAAAAGGTGGCAAACTCTATTCCTATCGCTCCTGCACCAACTATGAGAATATCTTTGGGGAGTTCCGTGAGCTCCAACCCTTCATCGCTCGTCAAGACATTTTTTCTATCGATCTTAAAAGCGGGGATCATCGCAGGTTCAGAACCAGTTGCAACAACTATCGCTTTTGCCTTTACCTTCTCCTTCATACCGTTATTCGTTACCTCTATCACATGTTCATCGATGATCTTCCCTTTACCCCTCTTTATAGTCACCCTTCGTGACTTTAAAAGGAATTCCACACCGGATACGAGCCTCTTTACAACACTTCTCTTTCTAGATTGAATCGCATTCATATCATATGTTATGCCTTCTGCTGAGATACCGAATACCCTCGATTCTTTGATGAGAGAATACACCTCTGCAGACCTGAGAAGTGCCTTCGTTGGGATGCAACCTCTGTTCAGACACGTTCCCCCTAATTCTCTATGTTCGATGATCGTAACCTTCTTACCCAGATCTGCTGCCCTTATGGCTGCAACATATCCTGCAGACCCAGAACCTATGATCGCAACATCAAACTCTTCCATCTTACAAGACCTCCCACAATAGAATTATCTATATATCCCGGATGTAAATAATATACCATATAAACGAGAAAGATGTTTGTAAACATAGCCGTGTTCACAAACATCTTTTGTGTAACGAAAGAGAATCTCACTTCGCGCCGAACTGATCGCAGGCATCGAGCAGATATCTCAGATAGGCAACTGCTGGACCACCACCCATGAGTCCTGCCACAAGACCTGCCTCACAGATCTCCTGTTTCGTTGCCCCTTCTTTGATCGCATTGTTTACGTGAAAGGCTATGCAGAATGGACAATGCGCCGTTATCCCCAAAGCAATGGAAATGAGTTCTTTCACTTTTGTGGATAAGGCTCCTGGTTTCTCCGCTTGTTTCACGAATTCCATAAGGGCATTTGCGTAGCCTGGTTCCAATTCTCCCGCCTTTTTCAAGAGGTCCTGAAATTGCTCTAAATAATGTTTCATATCCGCTGCAAGTGGTGTCATATAATTCGCCTCCTTTCTTTGTAGTTATATAGCAATCTCTACACATCTGCATCTCTATTCTATCGTATATACTTACATTTGTCAATACTATAAGAGAAAAATTTCACAAATTTTGCGAAAAAAGAATAAAAAACTGGTACACATAAAATTTGGAACTCATTTCGAGGACAAGAGCTTGTCGATCCCCTCCGCAGCAACCTTCGCGTCTGCGATAGCCGTTATCGCGTTCAGATTGAGGTTTACAATATCTCCACCCGCAAAGACCTTTGGTATGGATGTTTGTCCATTCTCATCGACCTTCACCTTTCTCCTCGGGGTAAATTCGAGTTTCTTCATCATCTCATCCGGTATGAATGAGAAGTCGGGTGCCTGACCGATCGCTTCGATGACCATATCCCCTTCTAAGAACATCTCCTTGTCTTCGTAAAATGTTGGATGGAATCTTCCCTGCTCATCGAATACAGATTTAACCTTTACACACTGAAGCCCTTTTATATTCCCTTCCTCATCGATCCTTATCTCTTTTGGTCCCCAGGCGGGATTGAACACGACACCTTCTTCTTTGGCCTCTTCTATTTCTTCTTTAGTCGCTGGCATCTCGTCCCAATCCTCCAAAGAGACTGTCTTCGTAACCGTCTTTTCTCCTGGATATTGGATGTGTTGCAAGCGTATGGATTCTCTCGCCACGTCCATGGCCACGTTTCCTCCACCGATGACGATCACTTCTCTCCCAATCTTTACTCCCTTTCCGATCTTGTTGTTCTTCAAGAAATCGAGTGCTAACATAGCCTTATCGGCATTCTTAACTCTTGTGGAACGGCTTACAGTAGTTCCTATTCCCAAAAAGACCGCATCGTAATCCCTTAAGAGATCTTCAAACAACACATCCTTTCCTATGGTCGTGTTAAATCTAAATTCCACTCCCAAAGAGGCGATGTAATTCACATCTTTGTCTATGCTTTCGACCGGTAGCCTGTAAGGCGGTGGCCCTATTCTCATCATTCCGCCTCCACCGGGCAGAGAATCGAAGACCGTTACATCATGCCCTTTGAGCCTCAGGAAATAAGCCACCGACAAACCCGCGGGACCTGCACCTATAACGGCAACTCTCTTACCGGTAGGTTTACCAGGTTTTATGTTCAGTGCGGATACATAATCCTCAACGACATCGGCAGCATATCTCTTCAACCATCTGATCGCCAGAGGTTCCCCCCTTACACCGATCGAACAAACATCCTCACAGGGTTTCATACATATCCTGCCACATATCGATGGAATCGGATTATCCTCGTAGATCTTCTTCAAGGCATCGACTGGCTTATCTTCATAAATAGCCCTTATATAATCGGAGATCTTAAGGTGAGCCGGACAGGCTTCTTCACAAAGTCCGCATTCCAGACACCTCGACGCCTCTTTCTTCGCTTCTTCTCTACTGTACCCTATGACCTGCTCTATAAAAGATAATTTCCTCTCTTCTGCAGGGACTTGAGGCATAGGAACGCGTTCGGGCTCGAATAGTGAGTACTCCAGATCCGATACAAAACCCTCGTTATTCGACATACGATGAGCCAAACTCGCGTTAAACAAGGAATAGTTTTCCTTAGAGACGAAGTGTTCTTTATCCGTCTTCTCATCTTTTGCAAGCAAGGTGAAACTCTTCGTCCCGTGATCGATATGTATGTAATCTCTGGCCAATCTAAGGGAACCAGTCGGGCAGATATCCACACACAATCCACAGTAACAACATCTTCCATAGTCTATCTGTGGCCGTTCGTTCTTCCTTCCTGGCTTCGCCTCTATCTCAGGTACTTTCACCATCGTGATCGCCTTGTTGGGGCAAATATCTGCACAATTACCACAACCCGTGCACTTATCCCAATCGTTTAGATGGAAACCTCTCCATCTCGGTGAGGCTTCCTTTTGCTCAAAAGGGAATCTCAAGGTATGCGGTTTTTTGAACAAGAATTTCAGTGCTTTAAAAGGAGAAAAGATACTCCCATTTTTCTTGATAGTGCTTTTTCCACTCATCTGTCTACCTCCGGAGCCGCTATGTACAAACTCATCATGATGTGCCCGACATCGGCAATACTTGCCCCTTTTAATAACTTTTCGAGGATAAGAATACCGTGAGGCAGTGAGGGAGGCCTAAAATGCACTCGATACGGCTTATCCTCACCAGTACTCACCATATAGAGGCCTAATTCTCCTCTCGCACTTTCCATCCTCACATAGGTTTCACCTTTGGGAACTTTCCACTTAAACGGGTTAGGAACCCTGTGGTAAACAGGACCTTTGGGCATTTTCTTAAAGCACTGTCTTATGATCGATATACTCTGATCCATCTCTTCTCTGATCAACATCATTCTGCTGTAGGAATCTCCGTCTTCTCTTACGGGTATCTCGAAGTCCAGGTACGGATACGCCGCATATGGTTCGAGTTTCCTTATATCCATCTTTACTCCCGTCGCTCGCAAGACCTGCCCTGTGGCCCCCAACTCTATGGCTTCTTCCTTCGTGATCTTCGCCACCCCTCTGGCACGTGTTACGAACAATCTGTTGTTGAAGAAGACATCATCGTACTCCGGGAGATGTCCCTCGAGTGTGTCCAATATTTTCAAGGTCTTTTCCTCGAAACCATCCGGTAGATCCCGACGAACACCGCCGGGCCAGATGTAGATGTGATATATCCTTCCACCCGTGAGGAATTCGAGAAGGTCTATGATGTAATCTCTATCACCCATACTCCACTGACCTATCGTATCGAAACCGAGTGCGTTACCGTATGCCCAGATCCATGCCAGATGTGAAGCCAATCTACTCAATTCCATAACGATGGTCCTTATGTATTTCGCCCTTTCTGGGACTTCTATTCCCGCTAATTCTTCAACTCCCATAGCGTAGATCAACTCATAGGGATCAGGATCCATCACGTTGATCCTGCACACGAGTGGAAAGTTTTGTATCCAGACCCTGTATTCCATCATCTTCGCAAAGCCGCGATGAAGATATCCAGGATTTGCACGGGCTTCAACTACCCGATCTCCTCTAACCTTCAAAGTGATGCTGAAATTTCCTACCATCCCCATATGCTGGGGTCCGAAAAACAGCTCCAATTCTCTCTCATCCATTTTGCTTCTCCTCCAGAGACGGGATCACATCGAACGTCCGCTTCACATACTCCCTGATATCGAAATCCTTTCTGAAAGGCGGTATATCTCTCCATCTATCTAAAAATAGAGGTATTAATCTTGGATTCCCTTCGAACTGAACGCCGAACATCTCCCAGATCTCTCGTTCATAGGTTTGAGCATTCGTGAACACAGGTATCATGCTCTTCATCACAGGATTTTCTCTATCTATCTTCGTCTTGACCATGGCATGAATTCCACTTTCGAAGGAAGAGAGATGATAGATCAATTCGAATTCTTTTTCTTCGATCCAATCGATACAGGAAATAGCACACAACTGCTTAAACCCTCTGTCCTTCAGAAACTTCATAACTTCCGAGATCAAAGCCTTTTCGGTGATCACAGTCAGTCTCTTTCTCTTCGGAGAAGATACCTCAGTATTCTTAAAGACCGATAATATCTCTTCTCTTAAATTTTCTTCCCTATCCATTATCTTCACCCATCTTCTCGGGATATAGAGGTGGCCAATCGAGCTTTCCTAAGATCCTCTCCTGATTCTCTCTATAATAGCGATAATTTTCTCTATATCTGATATATCCAGTTGCAGCGCCTTTGTCTATCATCATCCATAGTTTGGTTACAGCGATGAATATCGATTCCGGTCTCGGCATGCAACCGGCGATCCAGCCATCTATCGGAATATATTTATCTACACGCTTTATCGTGTTGTAGGAATCCCAATACATACCTCCATTTATAGGGCAAGAGCCGAAACCAACGGTATATTTTGGCTCCCGCATTAGTTCATAAGTCCTGACGATCGGTCTGAGTGTCTTCACCGATACGTAGCCGGTTATCAAGAACAGATTCGCCTGTCGGGGGGTGGCCGCTGGAAGTACCCCAAATCTCTCTGCATCCCATCGTGAAGTCAAAACCGGCGGTATCTCCATGATTCCACAACCCGTGGCAAAATATATTGCCCACAGGGAATACTTATGTCCCATTTTTTCAGGATACTTCAACCATTTCGAGATCTTTCCTCTATCCATCTATTTCCCTCCTCATCTAACTACTAACGCTACGATCAATCCTAAAAAAGCAAAAAACGTAGGCCATTTCCACAAGAACTTTATCGCTTGCTCTATCCTGAAACGTGGAAAAACAGCGTTGATGAAAAGGCCTATGATGAACACCACCAGCATCTTGATGAAAAAGGTAATCGGTTCCCTTGCCCCTCCTAAGAACAGATCTACGAAGAGTGCAATGCCGATAAAGAGGTGTAGAGCGTGATCGATAGAGGCAAAAGCGAGATACTTTCCACCGTACTCCACCATCGGTCCAGATGCGATCTCCTGGGGTGCAGATACGATATCGAATGGTCTTATCCCCAATATAGCTGGCAATATGATGAAATAAGCTATAGCAGATAGGAGTAAAGGTAAAGAAAAGATCGACCAATGCAAACCCTGCTGTGCTCTTACGATCTCCACTATGGAAATAGTCTTGTAATGGGTCATAATTGCCAATATAACGAATAAGAAAGGTACCTCATAACCCAAACTCAATATGAATTTACGAGAGATCCCGATACTTATGTTTGGATTGGCACCTTCTCCACCACTCAAGGCCATTCCCAAGGGAGCCAAAAGCATAAGATAAAGGATCGCGAGTAATCCACCCGAACCACTCAAAGGGCACATACCACCAAACGGTATGAACAGAATCACCACTACCGAACCGGTTAAAGAAAGCACCACACCAAGGTCGAATAGTATTCCATGTGATACACTCTTTTGATAGAAGAGTTTGATCATATCGATGATCGGTTGAGTAATGGGAGGTCCATACCTTCGGTGGATCCTTGCCATGATCTTCCTCGATAGTCCCAGGAAGAATACTCCGATCACGAATGCCAGAATTGGAGAGACGATCATCTCGACGATCTTTATCACCATAATCTCCACCCCATCATTCCAATGATGATCAGCGTTGCCAGGAATAGAGTGATGTACATCACGTAATTCCCAACATAACCAGTATATACTTTTCTCACACCGCTACACAAATCCTTTATATTTTGGACCACCCTTCGGTAGAATTCGTCCACTATATCTCTTTCCAGGAAGGGAGAAAAGATACGAGATAATGGGGCGTAAAAATCAACCGTATAATTATATTTTTCCTTAGCAATATATGCTCCCGCAGCATAATTATCATCTTGCAAGACAAGTTTTGGTTTCGCTCTCACGCGGAAGAATATCCAAATGACGATCCCGGCGATCAGGATGGCTGCGAATATGTTTATAGTGTTCAACACACCGGTTTCCGATGAAATTCCCCAAATATTCACACCTAAAGATTTGTATCCGCAGGAAGTTCCTATCGAATTTATAAGTTCAAGAGGTATCCCAGGAAGTATACCAAACAAAATGACAAGAACAGCAAGAATCATTGTGGGAATGCGCATACTGATGGAAGCTTCTTCTACATCCTTCCACTTTTCAGGGAGCTGCCCTAAAAAGATGTTATGGATGAGTTTATAGCTGTAAAGGATCGTTCCCCAAGTCCCTACCAAGGCAGCAAAGGCAAAAAAAGGATGCGAGTTGAGGATCAGTGTCTTGTAGATCAACCATTTGGAAACAAAACCATTGGCCAGGGGAACACCGATCAAGCCACAGGCACCGATCAAAGCTACGGTAAAAGTAATAGGCATCCTCTTTATCAAGCCACCAAGTGAATTCAGATCTCTCGTTCCTGTTCTATATTCTACTGCTCCTACAGTCAAAAAGAGAAGGGCTTTGAAGAGGGCATGATTAAAGAAATGGAAGACCCCACCAACGAATCCCAAATTCGTTCCAACACTAATTCCCAGGATTATATACCCTACCTGTGCTATGCTAGACCACGCCAAAAGTCTCTTAGCATCATCCTGAAGTATGGCAACGAAGCTAGGGACTATTATCGTGATGGCTCCCAATATGGAAAGGATGTAAGGAAATACAAACACTCCATGTGTAAAACTCAAGAGCATCTTCGAACCCACTATTCCGTACATCACCAAGATAAAACCGTATGTCCC
>WFSK01000275.1 GCA_015486095.1 Thermotogae bacterium | reverse complement strand
GTAGAGTTTCGAAAGAATTATCCCATATATCGACCTCGGAGGAAGAAATAGAAGGATACGATCCAGATATGGGGAGCCCCATACCGTATACATCGACGGGAGCAACGAAATCACATATCCCCGCAGAAATACATCGTGGGGATATTCCTGCATATGCTAGCCTCATAAACATACATCGGGCAGATACTCCAATGCCTGTATTCTTCTCCGCCTCACATAAGGCATTTTCCAAGACGAGTAAAAATAATAAAGGTGAAGATGTGAGAAAGACGATAATAAATGAAGAGACCCCTCAGGTAAAACAGAAAAGATCCCTAACTGTGAGATATTTGACTCTCGATCTTAAAGGTGGCATCGTTGTTGGATCCGCTAAACGAGAGAAGGTTAATACTTCTCCAAAGCAACAGGTAGAGGCAAGAGAGAATATGATAAGAGATAAGGATAATGAAGAATACATGTTATGGATTAAGGGCGGTGAGATATCTTTCCCAAAGGATATGAAAAGAACAGGGAGTAAGGAAATCGGAAGATCGAAGCAGGACCCAAAAAACATTTTTGGTGCAACAAAAGGAGGCAAACGAGATAAAGCGTGGGCTACTAGTAGGACGAGATTTTCCGTTCATGATAATATATCTGTTCATGATAATATAAAAGCCAAGCCCATGACTACGAGAGATGTAAGAGATTCTCCACGAGTTAAGAATCGGGCTCTTAATGAAGACTCACAAGGTATAACTAAAAATTCGTTCGTTTTGGTACACAAGAAAGAGATCTTCGAATTGGTTAGAATAGCCAACGAGATGAGGCACATCGTTGAGAGCATGGATCCAAAAGGGAAGGTCATCATTAAGGAATTTCGAGGTATAGAAAAGAAAGTGAATAACGTGTTGAAATTTGTACATTATGAAATAAGAGAGTTCAAGATAGCTCATGCCGATACACGAGTATCCAAATCTGACACACCTATGAAGGATAAAAATGTAAATAAGCTTATCCATTTTTATCACCTTCCAAATAGGAAGATATCGAATCAAAAGATGAAAGATGATGTGAAGTCTTCTCTCACTAGGATGGTCAAGGGAGGAAAAATAAGTGAGAAAAATGATAAGGCTACGAAACCAGTGAAGGGAAAAGTAAAATTTCAGAATGGGAGATCGCAAAAAGAACATGTTGCAAAAATGGTATCTGAACCTAACGTTAAAAGAGAAAGGATGACATATCCTGTAGAAAGTAGAATTAAAAGAGGGATGTATACAAATGAGTTCGAAGGGAAAGTAAGGACAGACGGGATAATAAGACAGATTACGAATCATATAACCCCTCATAGTAAGACTATGATCGTACAGCTTCAACCACCTCATTTGGGTAAGATCGAGATAAACGTTGTAGAAAACGATGGCAAATTGATCATAACGATGAGGGTAGAACACAAGGATGTGAAGGAAATGTTACAAAAGGACGTTGCCCTGGTGGCTCAGGCAATTCAAAAGCATAACATCGTTGTGGAGAGGATAAATGTCGAAAGATATTACGAAGAACATTCCCAACAAGAGGGACAGCAGAACTCTGAACAGGGACAAGATCAGCATGGTGAGAGGGATAGGCAAGAGAAGCAACAAAGTGATGGAAAACAGGTATTCGAAAATATATTTGAAGACTTAAAAGAAGGGGTGATCTAAATGTTAGATGGTATAAGTGGTACAGGCATTCCACAGATGAGTTCTCCGCCCAATACGTCAGATTATGTGAAGAAGCAATTGGATAAGGATGCTTTTTTGAAGATCTTGCTAACGGAGATGAAGTATCAGGATCCCACGACTCCAATAGATAATAAAGATTTCATAGCCCAGTTGGCTCAGTTTTCGTCGTTAGAGCAGATGAAAAACCTCTCTGCCTCCTTCACTCAATTTGAGAAGACGCAAGATAGCTTGAATCGCTTTCAGGCTGCAGCATTGGTTGGGAAAAATGTGGTGGTGAGTAACGACAAGATCTCGGTAAACGGCATGCAAATTGATCCGATCACATTTCAACTGGATAAGCCTGCAGACGTTGTGGTCAAGATCTTAGATAGCTCAGGCAACGTTGTGAAGACCATGAAAGTCGCTTCGCTGGATGCTGGGACACACGAACTGCACTGGGATGGCACGGATGATAAAGGGAGCCCAGTTCCCGATGGTTATTATAAATTCCAGATCACAGCCATAAACGCAGATGGTACGCAGGAAGACATACCAGGATTGATCGGAGGGAAAGTGGAGGCAGTGCAATTCAGAAATGGTGGTGTAAATTTGATAATAAATGGCATCGCCTATTCAATGGCTCAGATATTAGAAATAAGTGGATGAGGAGGGAGGTGGGCTATTATGATGAGATCGATGTTTTCGGGTATAACGGGTTTAAAGAATTTCCAGGCAAGTATGGATATATTGGCTAACAATATATCTAATGTGAGTACTCCTGGCTTTAAGGCTTTCCGAGCTGAATTCGAGAGTGCTCTTCTTCAAACACTTCGTGCATCTGCTGCTCCTCAAGAAAGTAGAGGAGGCATAAATCCACAGCAGATAGGTCTTGGAAGTGCTATCGCCTCGATCGATAAGATCATGGCTCAAGGAAGTTTGGAAAATACTGGTAAGAGTACGGACCTTGCGATCCAAGGTGATGGTTTTTTCATACTGAGTGATGGAACGAATAAATTTTACACGAGAAATGGAAATTTCACACTCGATACAGATGGAACATTGGTGAGTGCTGCCAATGGCCTAACGGTTCAAGGCTGGTTAGCGAAGGTAGGAACCAATGGTAAGAGATACGTCGATAGAAACCAGCCTATAGGTACGATCCAAATACCCGCAGGGATGAGTATGGAAGCGAAGGCTACCACTGCAGCTGAATTCGCAGATAACCTAAAATCTACAGTAGATGTCAGGCCCGTAACCTTGGAGATAACAGATCCGGATGGCGATAAGGGGACCATAAAGTTTACGTTTCAAAGGGTGATGGATAAGACACATCTGGATAAGAATTTTTATATATGGAAAGCAGAAAAGATAAATGGAGATGTAACCCTCGATCCGAGAACCACAGGAGGTACGATGGAACTCGATGACAGTGGAAACGTAACGAGTTTTAGTATATGGAACGAATATACACCTTCTTCAGTAGATGCTTCTTCTGGTGGAAATATTACGGGATTAACAGGGCATATGAAATTAGTGGACAGCAGTGAAAATCCTGTCTTACTCGATACGACAAAGCCGGTGACGATGATATTCCATAATCCTGGAGCTTCAAATGCGACCTTTGAGTTGCGTGGAACGACTATTGCAGGAGATACGTTCGAGCAAACGTTTGACATAAGTAGCGCCGATGCAAATGGTGATGGCACGTTGACTATAAGCGAATTTAACTCGTATGTTTCTGCGGGTTCTCTGGCTAACACGAATTATGCACTTTCGAACTTTCAGCTATCAGGTACTGGCGCTATATCTGATGGTAATTCTATCACCTTTGATATCGCACATCACACCTTCTCGAAGATCGGTGTCGATGATCGATATGCGATCGAGAACGTGTCTACATCTAACGCCGGTGGAACCCCTGTGAACATCACTGGCATGGCAGGGAATTTCATATTACTCAATTCGAGTGGAAATCCGGTGAATATAGATACTACTCAAAATGCTACATTGACATTCACTCACCCTGCTGCCAATACATTTAACCTACAACTGAGTTTCAAAGATCAGGATGGTACCACTTCATCGGATACCTTTGATATCAGTGCTGCCGATACGAATGGTGACGATACGTTAACTATAGATGAATTCAATACGTACATCCAGAATAATCCACTCGTTGGCAGTACATATACACTGAAGGGTTTTACGCTTTTAGGTTCGGGAGACATAAATCCAACGACAGCTGGTGATACTGATACAGATGTTTTAACCGTTTCCCTTTCTCCCACCGAGCAGATAAACGTACCATCGCAGGGTGAGATAAGATTTACCGAGACGGATAACGTCGACAACTACGTTACAGCGGATTACGAATCACCAGTTCACGTAGCACCTATGGAAGTATACGATTCTCTGGGCCATATGTACAACATATACGTTAGATTTACAAAGCTTCAACAGAACGCCTGGCTGTGGGAAGCAGAAAGTTCAACGGGAGAACCCATATACGCCCTTGATGCAGAGGGTAACAAGATGAAAGATCCTGCTACAGGAAAGGACCTGCCTGCCAGAGGTGTTATAGCCTTCGATGCGAATGGAAAGTTGGCCGCATCGAATTGGCGTATTGATGACGATGGCAACATAATAACGAGTGGGGGGCCATCGGGTATATGGTTTGAACCTGCTGAAACTGGAGGCGCCTTGAATCCAACCACATCACCTCCTTCAGCGGCTGGAGCGAATACGGTGAAGATTCAGATGGATTTTGGAAGAGTAACGCAGTACGACGCCCCTTCTACGGCAGACTTGAGGGATCAGAATGGAAATGCAGAAGGAACATTACAATCTTTCGCAATAAACGAAAATGGAGAGATCATCGGTGCCTTTTCGAATGGTTTAACAGATGTACTGGGACAGATAGCACTTGCAACGTTCAACAACCCTTCGGGTTTGATCGCGGCTGGTAATTCTCTATACCGCCAATCTGCGAATTCCGGGATCCCGGTTATCGGACAGGCAAATACAGGAGGGAGAGGCACGATAAGTGCAGGTGCACTTGAGATGTCTAACGTTGATTTAGCAGAGGAATTTACCAAGATGATCATCGCTCAAAGAGGATTTCAAGCAAATGCAAGGGTGATAACCACGACGGATCAGATATTGCAGGAGCTCGTCAACATAAAGAGATAAATGAATGAGTTGAGTGAGTTATGATAGAATTAACTCGTTTTAACGGTAAGACTTTTTATCTGAATGCCGAAAAGGTGGAAACGGTTGAATCCACACCTGATACCGTGATAACCCTTGGAAATTCTAAAAAGTTCGTCGTAAGAGAAAGTGTAGAAGAAGTCGTAAACAAAATAATACAATATAAAAGGATGATAAATCAATCGATCGTAGTGGATGATAAAAGGATGAAGTGAGGGGAAAAGGATATGGATATAGCTACTTTAATGGGGGTCGTTGTCGTCTTAGGTGCGGTTGTTTATGGTACGAGAGGAAATCTTGGAGCATATATAAATATGCCATCGGTTGCGATCACCATTGGTGGAATGCTTGGTGCAACCATGGTGGCATACCCTATGGATCGTCTTGTGAAACTCATGGGCGTAGTTATGGGAACTATAAGGAGGCCCAAACTCGATCTCATAGAGATTGTTAGACAGCTGGTGAGTTTCTCTGAGAAGGCAAGAAGGGAAGGATTGTTAGCACTTGAGGGAGACCTGGAAAATCTTGAGAATCAGTTCATGAAGAAGGGATTGCAATTGGTAGTCGATGGAACAGATCCTGAATTGGTAAGGTCGATGCTCGAAACGGAAATGGATCTGGCAGATGATGAAATCAGAGCAAACAGAGCGATCCTCGATTCGATGGGATACTACGCCCCTGCATTTGGTATGATCGGAACGCTCGTTGGTCTGATAGGCATGTTGGGTTCATTGAACGACCCGAGCACTTTAGGACCTAATATGTCTGTCGCTTTGATAACCACACTGTACGGTGCTGTGTTGGCGAACGGATACCTTTTACCGATGTCAGAGAACCTAAGAGACAAAGGAGCTTTGGAAGCCACAGCGAAGAACATGATACTGGAAGGTATACTTTCCATACAGGCAGGTGATAATCCTAGGATATTAGAAGAGAAGTTGAAGATCTTCCTTCCTCCCAAATTAAGGGAACAGTACGAGGCCGCGAGGGAGGAAGAAAGAACACCGGAAGGAGCTCCTACAGGTGCCTAAGAGAAAGAAGAAGGAAGAAGCTCCACGAGGCACACCCGGATGGATGGTCAGTTGGAGTGACATGACAACGTTACTCTTGACTTTTTTCGTCGCTTTGATCTCTATGTCTACCATAAATCCGGGTAAATTCCAACAGGTAGTGGTTGGGATACAAACGGTTTTTAAGGGAGCTCCTCCGAGTGTGTTGAGCGGAGGCAAGACCATGTCTCCCGAGCCTCTTATAACCTCTAATCCAGGTATAAGAAGAGAATTGATCCGAATAAAACAAAGTGCGAAATTCAAGGGAAAGATAACGGTAAAGGAAGTTCCAGAAGGAACACTGATAAGCCTTAGGGATATGGCCTTTTTTGCTCCGGGAAGCGCGAGATTAACAACGGCTGCGAAGGAGATCTTATCTCAAATTGGTGGTATAATAATAGAGCATACGACGAATCCGTTGAAGATATTTGGTTTTACAAATGATATTCCACTTCCGCCAACGAGTCGGTATGCTTCGAATTGGCATTTAGGGGCAGCGAGAGCAGCGAGTGTTGCATATTTCTTTACGCATGAACTCAAAAGTAGAAGGGCAAGAGAACGTGCTGTAGATATAAAGCTGGGTAGGTTCGATATAGATAGGGCATACGATCCACAGCGATTCATACCCGTTGCTGTTGGAGAAAAGGCAATAATAGCAGAGAAACAGAATCTGAAGATCGAACGGGACGCAAAAATGGAAATGGAAAAATCCAAATTAGAGCGAGGAACGATAACTAAAGAACAATATGATTCGGCCGTTAGTCAAATTATGAAGGAATATGTCAATAAAGTGTCTGAACTGAGAGCAAAGTACAGGAGAATAGACATATTGATATTGCGGAAAGGTGAGAGTATGTAAATGGATAAGAAGAATAATGAAGGTGGAGCATCCTTTAT
>WFSK01000274.1 GCA_015486095.1 Thermotogae bacterium | reverse complement strand
TATATCAGAATATGGATAATAGAATATCCGTACTCCTTGCCACCTCCTCAAAGACGACCTGTCGTGTGCGAGTATTATGTGTATACCATGGTCCGTATGTTCTTTTGTTCGAGATGATAAAAGATATACCTTCAATTGCACTCCATTTTTTAATATCCTACCATCCAGAAGTCTACATAGCTTCTCCTCTATCGATTTTGTCTCTTCATCCTCGGATACGGAGGCAATAGTGATCGGTAGAGAATTGTATTCCTCTACAGCACTCCTTTCCAACTCCGCAATTATCACTTCATTACCCGTCAATATCTTAGCGAATCTCAATCTACCAGTTAATTCTACATCTATACTCTTCAACATCGGACCGTCATGCCTTATGGAGATATCAAACGCCTCAGATACGGGCATCGATATGGTTTCGGAGATAAAGGTTTGCATCCTTGGGATAAAAGAGACAGTATAATCCCCCGTTTTCTTCCACCTCCAGATCTGTGGATCCGATACAGATAACACGATCATATCCTTGCCGCGTTCAAAAGATATGGAATACAGGATACTCGATGTCACGTAACCACATTCGGGTGTTATCCAGGCAGGTATATTTAGAACATTGAATACCTCTTCAACCGGGATATAGAATTCGTATTCTCCAATTTTCTTTCCAGTCGTAGGAAAATTCATCACCTCGCTACCGAACCTGAGATAATAGTGTGCAGCATCTTTATAAACCTCTATGGATATCCCTTCTTTGTGAATAACATCGGCATAGATCCTCAATATGTTGCACGTATCACCTATCGAGAGTAGACATGTATTATCTCTTACTTTTATCTCGTTCACAGTCTTGTAAATTGCGTTGTTTATCCTGAAGACATAGCTTTCTACTCCATACATGTGAAGGGAAATCAGATATAAGGATATGGCCAATATTACTCTTATGCCTCGTTTATAGAAAGGAGGCTCATGGAGGCGATGATGTCGATCAAAATCTATACGAAAATGCCTGAACTTCAGTTCATGTTTCACTTGACATTTGTCTTTTCCTTCAAGGATTGCCCTGGAGAGTATCGATCACACCAGCAGCTCCCCAGAATCTCGTGAGTATCTTCTCCAACCCCTCTGGCTTTCTCTCGGATAACCAGAGGCGAGAATAGATGCTCGCCAATTCTATGAAATCTGAAGCCCTTACAGTGTGATTTAATCTGTTGAGTCCGGTTCGTACGGCTTCTCTTATAAACCATAGATCCTCTGGTAGATTCACTCCATCTGCTTCATCCAATATCTCACTCCATTTGGTCTTCAATTCATCTTCTGCCTTTTCATTTCCATAAAGATGATACCAGAGATCGGCGAACAGTACGTGTTTCAAAGACAACGATACCGCTGGTTCTCCAAAGGTCTTTCGGACAGAAATGATCTTTTCATTTTCATCTGTGAGGGCTTTCCACTTGTCTTCCCATTTCTCCTTTCCCTCGGCTATTTCCATAGTGGTAAGAATCAGAGGATCTAAGTATGAGAATAGACATTCTGCTCCGTCATCTCCCCATGCTGTGACCAGAAAACCCGTGATGCTTTCCTCTTTAGCGGCTCCAAGAAAATTCTTCAGATTTTCCAATGCAATCTGAAAATTTGGATAATAGGTATTCCAATTCGATAAACCGGGACAGACTATCTCAGAACTTTTCCTCTTCTCCCCAAAAACATTTATCTTCTTCTTGAAAAATTCTTTCTGATTTTTCGAATAGTCCCAATTGGCTAAGATAACTTCATCCCAGATATTGCTTTCCAAGGTTTCACGCCATTTCTCACTCTCCTCCTCGCTCAGATACATACCTGTCAACATATCTCCCCACATGATCGCCTTTTTACCATAAGAATGAACGAGTTTTATCATTTCCTTGTAATGTCTTTCGTACAACTTATGCCCTTCGAATCTCCATCTATTGTTTAAACTTTTTCCTCTGCCAAGTGCCCATGTTTCATCTCCACCTATGTGAACATACTTCGATGGGAAGAAATCCAGCACTTCTTCAAGAAGGCCCATAGAGAACTTCCTCGCATCTTCATCCGCGAGATTCAAACAGCCTTCTGTAGGACGATACCATTCGCTGAACCTTCTATAGTTCGGTAGGGACAAGATGTGTTCCATATGTCCCGTTAGTTCCAGGGAAGGAAAAACCTCTATACCGAGTTTTCTACCATAGGAGATGATCTCTCCAAGTTCTTCCTTCGTTAGCCTTCCTCGATACTTTCCTATATCGGGATGTTTTTCCCAGGGGAAGAGGTCTTCAAAGTATATCGCGAAATAGTTGTATTTCAGCAAGAAGAGCCATCTGAGTATTTTCTTGAACGTTTGAAGCGTTGGGACACCTCCCCTTGCTATGTCCAAGTGATAACCTCTGAATTCGAAGTTAAAAGATTCCTCCACTTCCATTTCAGGGAGAAGACCTTCATTTTGCTTCATGAGTTGTACCAAACTCGCATATACGACGTACTCGTTGCCCCAAAATTGAACCTTTCCATCGATTATACGAAATCCAGTACCTTTTTTATCGATCTTTTCACACTTCCAGTTTCCTCGCGGGATCTTGAATTCGGTCTGAAGGAACTCTGGAAGATCACTAAACCCATCGAATTCGAAGTACTTATCTCCAAATTCGATCTTCTTCGGTTCTGGTACCAAAGACACTTTTCCTTTTTCCATTTTTTACACCTCCGATTCATAAATGATTAGAAGTACTCAGTCACGATTTAACAGGAATGGGACAATATATATTCTCTTATATCTTCCCTATTCACCAAGTGTTGCTCACCGGTCTTCATATCCTTTACCGTAAACTCATTGACTTTGAGCTCTTCTTCTCCTATTATGATCGCATAACAAACTCCCAATCTATTCGCTTCTTTCATCTGGTTGCTCAAGTTTCTTCCCATCACATCTGTAACAGTAGGAATACCAGCTCTTCTCAATTCGAATGCCAATTCAGCACCCTGTAAACGAGACTTATCGAATGTAACGACGTACACCAAGGGGTGCTCTGAAGGAGTATCGAGATCCTTGGAAGCCAACAGCAATCGTTCTATAGATACGGCAAAACCTATTGCCGGGGTTGGATTACCCCCGAATTGTTCGATGAGAAGGTCATACCTACCACCTCCGAGTAAGGCATCCTGAGAACCTTCTCTGTATTTTACCTCGAATGCCGTTCTGGTATAGTAGTCGAGCCCTCTTACGAGATAATGATCTATCACATATGGGATATGTAAGGCATCCAGGGAGGAGGTAACTGCATCGAAATGTCTTTTACAATCCTCACAAACGTGATCGATGAAATGTGGGGCATCTTTTTTATAAGGAGCACATTGAGGATTCTTACAGTCCAACAATCTTAAAACGTTCGTTTCAAATCGGCGCTGACAATCGGAACACAAATTCGGTAAGAGGGGCCTGTAGTATTCTTTTAATGCCTTTATATATTCATCTCTGCAGTTCTGGCAGCCAACCGTGTTTATGTGGAATTGCCAATCCTTCACATTCAACCTATCGAGCATGTCCATCAATATTTGAAATACCTCTACCTCCGCCAGTGGAGAGGAAGAACCTATTAACTCTATACCGAATTGTTGAAACTGCCTCATCCTGCCAGCCTGCGGTTTTTCATATCTGAACATAGGGCCGAGATAAAATAATCGCATAGGTTTACCGTAATTGGTAAGGGAATTCTCCAGATAGGCCCTGACGACAGGAGCCGTACCTTCGGGTCTCAAAGTAAGGCTTCTTCCTCCCTTATCTCGAAATGTATACATCTCTTTTTGAACTATATCCGAGGTATCTCCCACACTCCTGTCAAACAACTCCGTAGATTCAAATATCGGTGTACGAATCTCCGAATAACCCCAGTTCAACATCAACTCTTTCAGTATCCCTTCTACACGCTTCGTCCTGAGCATATTTGTACCGTAGATATCACTCGTTCCTTTAGGCCTTTTAAACAGCAACACTTATACTTTCCTCCTCTCTTATTGTATTCATCGTCTCCAAAATACATCGTTCCCTACCCTTATTCTTTAAGTAAAGTATACCACTGTCTTATAGCAGAAGGTACACCTTGGTGTGCATCGTAGGTGTGTGTAGACATGTTGCTCTTTTTCTGGTATGTGCGGGTAATGCTATAATGCTAAAATAACAAAGGATAAATCTAATGAATTATCGACAAATGATCGGATAGAAAGCATAGAAGAATTCAGGCTATGGGGGTGAACTCACTCAGAATCTGATAAGTGAAGATATCATAAAAAGGGAGTGATAACAAATGAAATCCTACTACAAGAAGTACCCCTTATTGATCTTTACCTCTCTGGTCATGGCAACCATCACTGCTCTCAGTGCCCTTCCTTATCCACTCATTTTGAAGTACTTCATCGATACCGTGATCCCAAACAAAGATGTATCTGAGGTTCTCATCTGGTCTATCTTTCTGCTCGTAGTCATAGCCATAAGGGTCACATCCAATTTCTTTCAGAACTACACCGCCTCTATCATAGAGGAAAGAGTCGCCAGAGACCTTAAAACCGATCTCCTGAACAAGGTGCTAAAGCTGCCCATGTCCTTTTTCGTAAATAACGATACGGGTTCCATCATGTCCAGGATTTCAAACGATGCCTCGAGGTGTGTCGGCCTCTTCAGGAATTATTATCTTACACTCTACAGCAGCATCTTCTTCGTAGCGGCCGCTGTGATCCTGATGATCAGGCTCAACGTGATTCTCGCTATCCTTTCACTTGTACTCATCCCTATCCTCGCCTTGGCCACTGCTCTACTGAACACGAAGATGGCAAAGGAGAGCAGGAAATTCTCGAGTGCAAATCAGGTGGTTATGAAAGAACTCGAAGAGGGCCTATCAGGCATAGAGACCATTAAGGTAGATAGTCTGTACAGTAGGGTGAGAGATAGATTCTTTCGAAGTTTGAATAACTTACTGAAGATCAACCTTGCCATAAACAAATACGGGGTTATGGCAGGTGCCATCCTCACGGGTATAGTTTCAATAGGTCCGATACTTCTCCTCGTAGTGGGTACTTATCTCGTGTTAAAGGGGGGTACGACGATAGGAACTGTAGTGGCGATCACCAACCTCTTACTCTTCCTCTACGAACCGATCCAGCAGATATCCCTGGCAAGGGTGAAGATACAGACTCCGAGGGCAGTTTGGAAAGGAGTGAAAGAATTGCTCGAAGAGAAGGAAGAAGATATGACAGGTATGGAGCCAAAGGAGTACAACATTGCCTTCGACAATGTGACATTTTCATACGATGGCGAAAGAGATATCTTAAGTGATGTGTCAATAGATGCACGAGAAGGGAGATTCATCGCGATCGTGGGTCGAACGGGGGTTGGAAAGAGCACAATGTTGAAACTCATTCCCAAATTCTATCTGCCTCAAAAGGGAAAGATAACGTTCAACGGTAATGAATTGAACGAACTCTCTACTCATAAAGTAAGGGATACGGTTGCGTATATAAATAGAAACGTGTACATATTTTATGGCACGATAAAGGAAAATATTGCCATCAAAGATGAGAAGATAGATCTGGAGGAGATAAGAGAGGCTGCGAGAATAGCCTGCATAGATGAGGAAATAGAGCAGATGGGAGGATATGAGATATTCGTTGGGGCTCAAGGTAAGGCACTATCGGATGGACAGAGAGTGAGGATAGGGATAGCAAGGGCGATGCTGAAAAGGCCCAAAGTGATGTTGATCGATGAGGCCTTAACTGCTGTTGATTCCGCCACAGAATCGAGTATAATGAAGAACTTACGTGAAAGATTTCCTCATATGACTGTTATACTGATCTCCCATAGGTTATCTTCCTTTAAATTCTCAGACATGATCTACGTGTTGGAAAGAGGTAGAGTCGTAGCAAAAGGGAATTACAATGATGTCAAAGAAAACACGGTGTTCAAAGATCTTTTCACAGGACAGTTGGAAGAGGAATGAAATATAGGGGATGAGAAAGCTCATGAAAAGGCTTTAAATTGACGTTAGGAAAAATGCCATCGGATCGAGAGGCTCGATCCGATGGGTCGAGGTTAAATCTTGGAGAAGATATACTCTTTTACGGCAGAAATGGTTCTCAAATTCTCGGCATCTTCATCCGGGATCTGAATGTTGAACTCCTGCTCCAATTTCATCAGGAGCTCTACCGTATCCAGCGAATCGGCGCCAAGGTCTTCAACGAACCTCGAATCGTCTTTTATCTCTTCCACTGGAATGTTGAGATGCTCCGCCACCACATTTTTCAACCTCATAAGTACCTCTTGCTCTTTTTCCTTTACCCTTAAATTTGCCATCTTTTTCCCTCCTTTATCAGAATTTCAAAAACCATCTATAATTCAACATCTAAGAATTTGACATCTCTATCTATGTACCTCATTAAACCCTTGAGTACATTTCCTTCTCCCACTTCAACACAGCTCTCCACACCATAATCTTTCATCGCTTTCATAGATTCTACCCACCTCACCCTTCCGGTCATCTGTTCGATCAGGGCATCTTTGATGATGTCGATATCTGTAACTACCTTTGCATACACGTTTGGTACTATCGGACATGAAGGGACACTGAATTTTATCTTTTCGATCTCCTCTTCCATTGCACTTTTCGCATCTCCCATGAGAGGGGAGTGAAATGCTCCGCTGACGTTTAACTCCACTGCGCGCCTTGCTCCTCTTTTCTTCGCCATCTCCATTACCC
>WFSK01000273.1 GCA_015486095.1 Thermotogae bacterium | reverse complement strand
GTACACGTAGATCTGACAGAGATCTATAAATAACTGTTGAGAGGTTAAAAAAACTAAAGGGTATAATTATGAACAGGGTTTCAGGGCTGATTTTTGTATACTTTTATATATTGATCTCGTGTCCTGAAACCCTCTTATTTTAATAAAGATCTCTCAAAGGGAGTGAAAAGTGAAGCTCAGTTCTTATATAGGGAAAAGACTTTTTTTGATGCTGATCGTCATGTTTGGGGTATCGACGATCGTCTTCTTTATAACGCATATTATACCTGCAGACCCTGTTGGAGCAATATTGGGTGGAAATGCACCCATAGAACTCGTCGACAAGATGCGACATGAGTTGGGATTGGATAAACCGATACCTTTACAATTCGTTGACTATCTGGTAGGAATTGCCCATGGTGATTTTGGAGTTTCTCTGAAGACAAATCGGCCCGTCTTAAAGGATATAGAGGATTTCTTCCCCGCAACTCTTGAACTCACGATAGTTTCTATGATCTTCGCGACTTTGGTCGGTGTGATACTCGGAATATTATCTGCAGTTTACAGGAATAGGGCCATCGATCACTTTTCGAGGATATTCTCGATATTAGGAGTATCTATGCCAGTCTTTTGGCTCGGTTTGTTGTTGCTGTTGCTGTTTTATTACAAGCTCGGATGGCTTCCCGGTGCCGGTAGGAAGAGTCTTTTCATCTTTCCTCACCGCATCACTGGCCTTTTGCTTTTAGATTCCGTTATTACAGGTGATTGGCAGGCCTTTTGGGATGGCCTTCGTCATATCATACTCCCCGCCTTCGTTCTCGGTTATGCTTCGGCAGCATCGATCGCAAGGATAATGAGAGCGAGTATGCTCGATGTTCTGAGACAAGACTTCATAAGGACTGCCAAGTCCAAAGGACTCTCCAAGAGGATCGTGATATACCGTCATGCGGTTAAGAATGCCCTTATACCTGTGGTTACAATAATAGGGCTTTCTTTCGGAAGCCTCTTAAGTGGTGCTGTACTAACCGAAACTATCTTCGGTTGGCCCGGATTAGGCAGGTATATCGTGAATGCCTTATTGGTATTGGATTATCCAGCGGTAACAGGAGGAACTTTGTTCATCGCATTCGTCTATTCACTTGCCAATCTCATCGTTGATATCTCCTATGCCGCCCTTGATCCGAGGATGCGAGTCTGAGAAAGGAAGAAGGACCATGAATGTGGTAAAGGGAATTACCCTGAAGGAAAGGTTTAGGCTGTTTCTCGAGCAGAGGAGACCGATCATAGAAGATTGGAAGCATACACTCTATTTGTGGAAGAGCACCCCACTGGCCATGATAGGAACGATGATAATCCTTGCATTTCTCGGTATTGCACTTTTCGCTCCACTGCTTACCTCATACGATCCTATCGCACAGGACCTGAATAACAGACTTCTCCCTCCGAGTTCTCAGCATCTCTTCGGTACGGATCAGTATGGTAGGGATGTTTTCAGTCGAGTCGTTTACGGTGCCAGAGTTGAGGTATGGATAATCTTCATCGTATCGATAATAAGTGTAGGGATAGGCACGTTAGTGGGCATTACAGCTGGTTATTTCGGAGGAGCCGTAGACGAGATCCTCATGAGGATAACGGATATGTTTCTGGCCTTTCCAAGGTTGGTTCTGGCGATGGCGTTTACTGCAGCACTTGGACCGAACCTCACAAATACCATAATAGCGATCTCATTGGTGGATTGGACAGTATATGCAAGACTCGCACGAGCGGAGGCGATGAAAGTTAAATCTCAACCTTATATAGAGGCTATAAGAGCACTTGGAGCAAAGAATACCAGGATAATGGCCCTTCACGTCTTACCCATGTCCATATCTCCTGTGATCGTACAACTCACCTTGAGGATGGGGACTATCATCCTTACAGCAGCAGGTCTTGGTTTCCTCGGTCTTGGAGCGCAGCCTCCCATACCGGAGTGGGGCGCTATCGTCAGCGATGGCAGGAGTTACCTCGTAGGACAATGGTGGATAACGACCTTCCCGGGACTTGCCATAGCCGTGGTAGTCCTCGGCTTCAATCTTCTCGGTGATGGCATCAGGGATATATTGGATCCGAGGCTCAGGAGGTAGGGATGCAGGATACGAGAGGAGATCTGCTGAACATCAATGCACTCAAAGTCGTCTTCTACACCTATCGCGGGATAATAAAGGCGTTGAATGGTGTAGAGTTGTGGATGGATCACGGAGAAAGGCTCGGTGTCGTTGGAGAAACTGGATGTGGGAAATCCGTAACCGCCTTGTCGATCATGGGTTTGATAGAACAACCCGGTGAGATCGTAGAGGGAGATATAAGATTTGAGGACAAATTGCTGACATCTATGAACGGAGATTCTCTCAACGATATTCGCGGTAGAGACATCGCCATGATCTTCCAGGAACCCGTTGCTGCACTCAATCCCGTGATGAGGGTGGGTTTTCAAATAGCCGAGAGCATCTCGAGAAATAAGAAAAAGAACGCGATTAAGCAGGTGTCTTCTGAGGTCAAGAGGATGTTAGAAATAGTAGGACTCGATTGGAAGCGAACCGTAGATCTCTACCCCCACGAATTAAGTGGGGGGATGGCACAGCGGGTCATGATAGCCATGGCACTCTCTTCCAATCCAAAGCTACTCATAGCCGATGAGCCCACGTCTGCTTTAGATGTTACCATCCAGGCACAGATCCTTGAACTACTCGATGAGTTGGTAAAGAAATTCGGGAATGCCGTTATACTGATAACCCATGACATGGGAGTTGCAGCGGAATTCTGTGATAAGATAGCAGTGATGTACGCTGGCAATACGGTAGAATATGCGAACACTTTAGAGATCTTCGAACATCCTCTTCATCCCTATACCAAAGGGCTTCTCAAGGCTGTCCCCAAG
>WFSK01000272.1 GCA_015486095.1 Thermotogae bacterium | reverse complement strand
CTCTCAAAGAGTTTAAAAAGGGAGATGAAGTGGAAATAGCTAAGATAGGTGGAACTGGTTCCCTGAAGACGAGGTTGCTCAATATGGGTGCTGTACCGGGGACAAAAGTGAGGATAGAAAGAGCAGCTCCACTTGGGGATCCGATAGAGATCTCTATCAAGGGATATCACCTTTCTTTGAGAAAGACAGAAGCAGAGCAGATAATTGTAAAGGAGGTTTGAAGAATAATGGAGAAAGCCGATATTGTGGCTGAAAGGAAAAATCTGTGTATTGCACTTGGTGGAAATCCTAACGCAGGTAAATCGACTATATTCAACGCCTTAACCGGTGGACATCAGCACGTGGGAAACTGGCCTGGTGTAACGGTGGAGAAGAGAGAGGGAAGATTCCGCTACAAGGATTATGAAGTAAAAGTTGTTGACCTCCCGGGTACATACAGTTTGACTGCCTACTCTCTGGATGAAAAGGTGGCAAGAGATTTCTTGGTGAAAGGCAAACCTGATGTAACGGTAGCCGTAACCGATTCCACAAATCTGGAAAGGAATCTTTATCTTACGGTCGTTTTATTGGAATTGGGTGCCAACGTGATCCTGGATCTAAATATGACGGATATTTTGGAAAATAAAAAGATAGCTGTAGATATAGAGAAGATGAGCAAGATCCTGAAATCACCAGTAGTAAGGACATCCGCAAATAAGAAGATCGGTATAGAACAACTGAAAGAAGCTATTATCCAGAATTCAAAGAGAAAGGTAGAACCATATAGAATCGATTATGGAGAAGATATAGAGAGGGAGATCGAAAAAATAGAAAGGGAACTGGAGAATGTGGAGACGGATTATCCCAAACGATTCGTGGCAACTCGACTCTTGGAGGGAGATACCGAAATTATGGATATCGTCAAAAAACTTGGTGGAGAAAGTGCCATTGAAATCTCTAAAGAAGCTCATCTGAAGCTCGAAAAGAAGTTTGGCTACGATACCGAGACTATGATGATCGAAAGAAGATATGCCTTCATAGAAGGTATTGTGAAAGAATGCGTTCATAGGCAGCATATTCCACATACCCTCAGGGAAAGGTTTTCTACATCCGATAAGATAGATAGAATCGTTACGAATAAATTCCTGGGTATACCGATCTTCCTTGTTATTATGTGGCTTACATTTCAGCTGACCTTTACCATAGGTGGTTGGTTAGCGGATTATATAGATATGTTCTTCGGCTGGTTGGCAGAGGTTTCTACCATATGGTTGGCTTCTATAGGAGCCCCTCAATGGCTTGATTCATTGATAGGAAACGGTATAATCTCTGGTGTTGGAACAGTCCTCGTTTTTCTTCCTAATATCATGCTTCTCTTCTTCGCCATTGCGATTCTTGAGGATTCTGGCTACATGGCAAGGGCAGCCTTCGTCATGGATAGGTTAATGCATGCGATGGGTCTCCACGGTAAATCTTTCATCCCTATGCTTATAGGATTCGGTTGCAATGTACCCGCCATTATGGCAACTAGGACCTTGAGCTCGAGAAAAGATAGACTCTTAACCATTCTGGTGAACCCCTTTATGTCCTGCTCTGCCCGTCTACCGATATATATCTTGTTCACGAGTATATTCTTCACCAGACATCAAGGCAGCATAGTGTTTTCCCTATATTTATTGGGCATCATCGTTGCCGTTGTTTCAGCCCGTGTATTCAAATCCCTCTTCTTCAAACACGAAGTTGCTCCCCTTGTGATGGAACTACCACCGTACAGAATGCCAACGATAAAGGGGATCCTGATCCATATGTGGGAAAGAAGCAGTGCATTCTTGAAAAAGGCAGGAACGATCATAGTTGCAGGTGTGATAGTCATATGGTTTTTAGCCAGCTTTCCAACTTCTGCAGAATATGCAAGCCAGCAAACACTCATTGGTCATCTTGGACAATTCCTCGCACCTTTATTTAAACCTGCGGGTTTTGGTTTCTGGCAGGCAGGTGTGGCTCTGTTCTTTGGTATCATAGCGAAAGAAACGGTTGTTGGAACTATGGGAGCACTCTTCGGGGGAGAAGAAAAACTCGCTGTGGTTCTTCCACATTTCTTCACTCCACTGTCTGCCTATGCGTTTATGGTAATGTCTTTACTTTACATACCCTGTATCGCCTCGATAGGTGCCATATACAGAGAAACGAATTGGAAATGGACAACATTTGCCGTGGCATATAGCCTATTGATAGGTTGGACATTCGCCGTGATGTTCTATCAGATAGGAAGTACATTCATATAAAGTGAGGGATTAAATAAAAAGGTAGAAGGTGATTAAAATGAAGAAGAAAGTTGTGGAGATTAGAAGATTGAGAATGAGTATTCTCCTGCTTATTGGATTGTTGATCCTAAGTATAGGAGGCATTGGCAAGCATCAAATCAGCAAGGAAAAGGAGTTTCATGTTGAGGTTGCCACAGGAAGATCTTTATCGATCTTCATGGATGTAGCCAAAGTTTATGGAACATATAACAAAAATGGTATCATCATTGATAAGGTTTTGATAACCGACGCTTACCCTGGTGTTCTTATACACGGGGATGTTGACTTCCATATAGCACAAACTATCCCTTATTTAAGGGCAATCTCCAACGGTGCCCCGATAAAACTCGTAGGAGAAGTTTCAGACAGAAATCCAATAATGCTTATAGTTAGGAAAGGAGAAAAAGATGAAATAAAAAGCATTTATGATTTGAAGAAAAAACGTGTTCTTTCCCTTTCGCCAGGAACTTCCCCTTATAAGATAGCTGTACAAAGTATCAAAAAAGCTGGTTTACGAATCGACAAAGAGGTTACATTGATAACAATTGGCAAGGCGAGCCCAGGAGTTGTACTATCGATGTTCGAAAAAGGTGAAGCAGATGCTGCCTTTCTACCACCTCACTTATCTGCACCTCTAATCGCAAAAGATATTGGTATCCTCGTAGATATTCCATCAAAACCTATGCTGAATGCCGGAGTATTTGTTAAAACTAAATATATCGAAAGGAAAAAGGCAGTTGTTAAAGCGTTTATCTATGGAACCAATAAAACCTTGGAGATCTTTGAGAAACGAAATGCCAAGGAGATAGCACAAAGACTTCTAGAAAACTCAGAGATGAGACAACGTTACAAGGGTTACGATGAGGTAGCACTGGCTGCTTATATCGAGATCATGAAACAGGTCTTAGCGAATGACGTGGTTCTAAACGAAGAAGATTTTAAGGCCACAGTTAATTTTGCAAAAGCTTTGCTCGGCAAAAAGGTCAATTTCGATGACATCTGTGATTCCTCTTTTGCTGGAAAAAAATGAATCTTTGGTGGTCCAAATCAAGAAACTTAGGGCATGGTATAAAGATTTAAAGGTTCTATATGATATAAGTTTATCAATAAAGCCAGGGGAGACAGTTTCGATTATTGGACCAAGTGGTTGTGGTAAGTCAACACTTCTAAATACAATAGCCGGAACATTGAAGGGTGCTCATATAGAAGGTGAAATAGAAGTGAATGCAGAGAGAATCGGCTATGTTTTTCAAGAAGATACCTTGCTTCCATGGCGGACTGTTACGTCAAATATTCTCCTTCCATATGAGATTCTCGATCTCAAACCCGATGTAAAAAGGATCCAGAATTTGATCGAAGTAGCTGGTTTGAAAGGCTTTGAAAATTATTATCCTTCCCAACTTAGCGGAGGAATGAGGCAGAGAGTAGAATTGATAAGAGATGTTATTATAAATCCAGACTTGCTTCTTCTCGATGAACCTCTCGGAGCCTTGGATGCTTATACAAGAATTAAAATGCAAATCTTTCTTTACAGGCTAATGGAGGAACTCAAAGATACGACGATTATTTTGGTAACTCATGATGTTGAGGAAGCATTGGTTCTTTCGGAGAGAATCGTTATTCTAAGTAATAGACCTACAAGAATCATAAGAGAAATAGGAATTGAAAGATGTGAAGATCCAGTGGGAGTTAGGACTACAAAAGGATTTCGAGATAAGAAGAAGGAAGTTTTGGAGATACTCTACAGTGGGGGAAGATGAAGAGAGAAGCCTTAATACGACTTTCGATCATCTCAGTTCCCTTCATTCTATGGCAAGTATTAGGAGATTTCAATATCATTCCTTCTTACTTGTTGGGCACTCCAATCGGTGCTTTAAATGCTTTGTTTGATTATATTCGTTCACCAACAGCGGTTGAAGACATCAAAACAACGCTCTTCGAGGCATTATCTGGATTATTTATCGGTGTGATATTTGGAATATCCTTAGGTACTGTAATAGGAAGTAGTAGCAGTCTCTCACGCATCTTTTCACCTATCTTTTCCTCACTTATCGGGATACCAAAGATAGTATTTGCACCATTCGTTATCCTGGCATTTGGAGGAATTTCCCCGATCTCGAAGATCTTCTTGGCATCTTATGGTTCATTCTTAATGGTTTTTCATACAGTTTACTCGGGAGTGAGAGTTATTGATGAGAAATATCTAAGGCTCTTCGAAGTTTATAAGGCCTCGAAGTTCAAGGTTTTAACGAAATTATTTCTTCCATACAGTTTATTCTGGTTGATCTCTTCACTGAGACTTGCTCTTCCTATGGCGTTTACAGGTTCTATAGTAGGGGAGTTCTTGGCTGGCGTTAGAGGATTGGGAGTTAGATTTATCTACTACGAAAGTCTTTTTTACCCCGATGGTGTTCTTGCAGTTACATTTTTAATAGTTGCAACGATCATAGGGTTTGTAACCCTTTTACAAGGCGTTGAAAAGCGAGTGCTAAAATGGAAGAAATAACGTCTATAAATGGAAAGTGGGATAGAATAAGAAAGGAGGGAGTTTATCAATTGTCAGCGAGTAAAGTGACGAAAACGTTAAAATTGAAATATGAGTGGTTGAGAAAGTTATTACCAGAAGGTTTTCCTTATCCATCATCAACTTTGATAAGTGGTCTTGGAGGAACGGGAAAACCTCTGGTGGGATTTGCATTTATCTCTGCTTGGTTAGGATCGGGAGGTAGCGTAATAGGAATACCTCTGCAATATCCAACCGCAGAGTTCTTGAGAACTGCTATGGACAAATTGTATAATGTGAATCTCAAAGATTACTATGGTAGGATAGCATATATTCGATTCAATCCTACTATTGATAAATGGAGAAAGATAGAAGAAGACACCTTGGAGGCTAACTTATTGAAGCCAAAGGTGTGGGATGAAGCTTTAGAAAAAGCGAGTAAAATGCTCGAGAAGGGTGGCATAGGAACTCTGATCTTTGGATCCGCTTTGAATTTACTTCTCTTTTCTCCAACGTATAAGGATGATATATTTAAGAAATTAAAAGATATTATCGAAGGAGATAAGGACAAAACGTATATCTTTTCGGTGAGCACCAGTGCTTTTGAAGAAGAGATCAAAATATGGGAAGAGGCAGCAGAAAACCTAGCGTTTACAAGGATGGAAAAGCCGATGAGGTTATTTCTTAGAATACACAAGATGAAAGGTGTAGAATTTTCAAGGGAAGAAGTAGAAGTTCCAATACCGAGAAATATCCTTAACGAGATCAAGACAGTAGCGGAGACAACGCGGAAGAGGATTATACCAGTAATAACGAAGATTTGAACGGTAGTAATTATCAAAGGAGAAAAATATAAGATGCGAACCCTGATAATTTACATTTCAATTCATCATAAAAATACTGAAAGGATCGCTAAGACGATCGGAGATACTCTCGAAGCAAAAACGATAAAACTATACGATGCAGATGTAAATGCTATTTCAAAATATGACTTGATCGGTTTCGGTTCGGGGATCTACTTCGGCAAACATCACAGAAGTTTGTTAAAATTCGTGGATAGATTACCCCGGATGGAGAGGAAAAAGGCCTTCATATTCTCGACGAGTGGAATAATGAAGATACCATATCTTCATGATTTCGATAAGGCGTTGGAGAAAAGGCTGTTGAAAAAGGGTTTTGATGTCGTTGGAAAATTCTCCTGTAGAGGCTGGGATACGGCTATTCCGTTCAAACTCTTTGGTGGAATAAGTAAAAACAGACCCAATGAGAAAGATTTTAAAAAAGCAAAGGATTTTGCAAACGGCTTGAAAATGAACATGAATTGATGGATTAGAAATGGATTGACATTTTGAAGGGGATGAAAAGATTTTATGGAGAAAGAACCCTTTTATTTCAGATTTCTTTTGGAAGATATCCTTCGGTTTGAAATAGAAAAAGGGGTTTCGATCTCGGTAG
>WFSK01000271.1 GCA_015486095.1 Thermotogae bacterium | reverse complement strand
GTCCAAACGTTATCGTGTAGTCTGCTTTTATTGCGTTACCAAGTACCTTCCCTGTATTACTATCTACACCACTTGGAACATCCACAGAAAAGACCGTCAAGTGTCTGAAAGAATTTACGAGGTCTATTACTTCCGAATACGGTGATTTTACATTCCCCTCTAACCCTGTGCCAAATATGGCATCTACTACGATATCTGTCTCAAGCAATGCATCTCGAAGTATATTCAGTTTATTAGAAGCATCTACTACGTCTATTTCGATGCCGATCTTTTCCAATATGTCATAATTCATTTTGGCTTCTTTCTTGAACGCGGAAGGGTCAGTTAAGACAAAACAGCGGGTATCTACTCCCATGTTAAATAGAGTACGTGCTACCACCATCCCGTCTCCACCATTATTCCCCTTCCCTATCAATACACTAATACTCTTATCGTGGAGTGATTCCACTTTATCTTCTATGGCGAGTGCTACTGCAATACCCGCATTTTCCATCAATACGGGAGCAGGTATTTTGTACTCGTTTATCGCATTCCAATCTAACATCCTCATTTCTTCTCGAGTTACTAATTTCATAACATCACCTTCTTTGCCAAAATGGATAAAGCATTTTATATATTATATACGCTTCTTTAACCTTATGCACATAATTTACAGTTTCCGAAGAGAGAGAATGTGTTGAGCCAATCGCATATATGCCAGCATTATAGGCCTTCAATACATCATCTATATTGTTATTAAATCTATTCATAAGATATCTCAGATACCATATACCAAACCTCAAATTCGCTTGCGGCTCCAGCAGATCTGCCTCCTGAAAATCTACACCCATCTTCGAAGCTATCCACCTCCCCGTATCCGGTGTTATTTGCATTAGACCTATGGCATTACGAGGAGATCGAACGTTAGCTCTAAAGCTGGATTCTACTCGTACCACTGCCATAACGAGCTTCGGATCCACATTGTATTCATGAGCAATAGAAGAAATTTCCTTCGTATAAAGCAAAGGGAAGAGTCTGTAGATGGCGATGATAAAAATAAGGATCAGAGAAAGTATAAATAGGATTGTTATCTTATTCTTGTTTTTCATGCTCATCTTTGGGAGATATTAACTTCAGCGCAAGATTATATTCCTTCTGTGCCTCTGCTCTTCTTCCAGCACGCTCGAGGACCTCTGCCAGACCTAAATGAACTTCCACAGATGCAGGGGCTTTAGATAAAAGCTTATGATAAAGATAGATAGAAAGGGAATAAAGGCCCATTTTGCCAAATAACCTCGCCCATCTGTAGGTTGGAATAGCAGACCAAAGTATTAGAAATAAAGAGATGAGTATTAGTGAGAACCATAAAGTCATCACAAATGTGTTATATCCTTTTGATGCATGTGGATGATGAATTACCCCTGTTGGCGAAGGAGGAGATACACTGAGTATGTCCTTTACACCATCTTTTATCACATCGTTAGTTATTTTCTCCTTGCTTAGCTCACTTTTCAAAAAATTCCTGATCTTCTTCTGTTTATCGGGGTCCATAGTCAGGATGACATCTTTGTAAACACCGATAGCACCTTTCAAATTCTCGTTCAAACGAGCCGTTAAAGTGCTCTCTTCTATTTTCTTCCCCATATCTACTATAGAAATGAACATGTTTTTTAAGGGTGTGGCTTCCTTTGTTTGTCGAATTCGTACGGTCATGGAAACGATCTCCTTTGCCAAAGAATAGAGTTCGTTATACTCATTAAATCTTCTATATACATTCGATAATTCTTCTTTCAAACCCTCCGCTTCGAGGATCCCTTTTCCAAATGTGGAGATATGAAATATAGTGTTATAATCGTATTTGGATAGGCCCTCTCGTAAGAGAGATAGCAGAAAGTTCATCCTTCTCTCGATGATCGCAGCGTTATATAATGCCAGAAATTTCTTAACATCAACATCGTTCATACCAGCGTACAGCCACACTTCATCTACATTCATCATGTTCGATATCCTATCTTTCAGAGAGCGAGAGTATGAGAAGATGGGTTCGAGAGACTCAGCCTTTTCCAGGCTTCTTTTATAATCTTTGTGCCTCAATCTCCATTTGATATCCGTCACAACGCTTTCTATCTGGGGATCGAGCAGCTTCAAGATCACATCGACCTGTTCCCTCGTTAATGGTAATTTTTGACCGAGATGTGAAAGAAAGAGGGTGAGGTTTTCTTCTATTACACCGTCGATGAGAGAAGTCAATCGTCTATCTCGTCTGAGTGGCAAGAGTTCTAATTTCTCTTCTATCTTTCTCCCCAAAGGTTCGAAGCGCACATCTTCTTTCCCTTTCAATAAGATCGTATATATCAACATCTCTTTTGCCGATTCAAGAGTGCTAAGCGAACGTTGGAGAAAATCTATGCGTTTTATCGCAGCATTTACGATATCTTCTACCTTTTTTTCATCACCTCCTCTACCCCCGTCGACATATTCTATTACCAGACTCTTGAAATATGAGAGATTAGATATATTCTCTCCCATATATTCTAATAGTTCGCTGGGTGAGGTGGCTAAGATGCTCAGACATATCAATGCAGTTACAGATAAGATGATCACGCTTCGCGAGCCAAACACTTCATTATCACGCTCTCCACTCTTGACCTCTTATTACTTCCACTATCTTTTTTCCTGCTTTTCCATCTCCGTATATATTATTCTCATATTGTTGGTTTACAGAAAAATCTCTTATTGCTATCAATATTCTCTCTTTATCAGTTCCTACTAGCACATTCCAACCTTTTTCTACCAATTCTACCCATTCTGTTCTATCTCTCAACGTGATGCAAGGAATGTGATGAAAATAAGCTTCCTTCTGTACCCCACCTGAATCTGTAATTATCTTCTTTGCTCCCATCTCTAATCTGATAAAGTCGAGATATCCTACAGGTTCGATCAATTTAACGTTGCGAGCTGAAAGAATTCTATCGTACAATCCAAATCCCTTTAGCATCTTTACGGTTCGAGGATGGGCTGGAAAAACTATTGTTTCATCACATTCTATAAATGCGTCTATTATATTCTTCAGGTTATCTCGGTTATCGGTATTGAAATCACGATGAACAGTTGCGAGGATGTATTCTCGATCTTCCAGGTGGAATTTCTTTAATATATTGCTCTTTTTCATCGCGAGCTCTTGATAAAATAACATGGCATCATACATAACATCTCCAACGTTATATATTCCCTTAATTATCCCTTCTTTTTTGAGATTGGTCACCGCAACTTCAGAAGGACAAAAGAGGATTGAGGATATTCTATCGGTAAGCACACGATTTATCTCTTCAGGCATTCGCATATCGAAACTCCTTAACCCCGCTTCTACATGGGCAACAGGGATGTGTAGTTTTGCTCCAACAAGTGCTCCTGCAAGTGTAGAATTCGTATCTCCATATACAAGGATTATATCGGGTTTTTCTTTTAATACACATTCTTCAAGCCTTATGAGCATTAAGCCTGTTTGAATCCCATGAGTGCCTGAGCCGACATTGAGGTTATAATCTGGTCTTGGTATTTCCATATCGTCGAAGAAGACTCTCGACATGTTGACATCGTAGTGCTGCCCTGTGTGGATCAATGTCTCTGTTATATCCTTTATTCTTCTGATCTCTCTTGAAACCACTGCGGATTTTATGAATTGGGGCCTTGCACCTACAACAGATAAGCACTTCATCTTCTGAAGACTCTGTAATCCAGATCCGGAAAGATGTTATCTTCCCAGGATACTTCTTTTAACCATCCCAGGTCATACCTACCGCTCACAAGATCGTCATTCAGCTTCAAAAATCTATTTATGTGCACTCTCGTCCTATTTCGGGCATATCTCGTAGTAGTATCGGTGGACATTATAAACGCCCAATCACTACTCTGAGCAAGCAACAATTCTCTTGCCATCTGATTTAAGATCTTCTTCTCAATATTCTTGGGTTTTTCATAAGTAGCCGCTAAGTTCTCCATCCTGTTTTCTAACTCGTGAAGATGAGGATATATCCAATCGTTAGAACCGTTCAACCAAACTTCGTAATATCCATTTGCCCCCCAGGAAGAGGGGGCAACCTCCATTATCTGTATCTTACTTATCTTACTGAGATATTGTGAGGGAGTTATCGTTTTCACCACATCAGAACTATCCGCATTTCTCAGAACGAATTCCAAGAATTTCGGACCCTCATACCACCAATGACCATATAACTCAGCATCGTACGGAGCGACTATAACAGGGGGAATATCGTTCATCTGCTGAGAGAGACGCTTCGTTTGTAACTCCTTCTTATAGATGAAATCATCCGCATGGCGCCGTGCAGTTTCCAACGCCTTTTGAGGATCGTATGTTTCCTTATTACTCAAAGAAACCTTCCCAGTTATCCTGTAATACTTTATCCCTGTGTTTATCCTCTCACCAGATCTATCTATATAATCTTTTATATACTCGTAAGGTCTATCGAAGCCTATATCGCGGTAGAACTCTCTATAGGAAAAATCACCAGGATAGCCAGTAGTAGCGCTCCAAACTTGTTCTGATGATTCGAGATCCCTGCCGAAAAAGATCACTTCGTTTGGGGTAATAACAGGGGCATAAGTACTGTATAACGGTCTCGGCTCTCCATAAACGATGCCATGCGTATCTAAGAATGAGTATTCGATATCGGCATTCTTCATATACTTATCGAGCCCTGAAAAATATGCACATTCTGGCAACCACATTCCTCTGGGAGCAATATCTAAATGCCTTTTATGAGTTTGAATCCCTATCTTCAATTGAGCGTTTATCGAACCTGGATATTCTCTCATAAAAGGAAGAATACCATGGGTTGCGGCACACGTTATGAGTTCCAAATTACCCTCTTTCGCAAACCTTTTAAAGCCATTTACCAAGTTGCCTTTGTAACGTTCGTACGTCTTCTTTTCCTCATTAAATATCCTTTCATAATAGAGAGCAAGCAGATTGAATGGGGTGTTTTTGGTATAAGATACTTCTTTCTTCGAGAGATCTATCAGCTTATCCAGATGCCTTCGGAATTTCTGCTGAAGCACCTTATCAGTTAGCATCTCCAATAACGGTGGTGTAAGAGACATGGTGATGTAGAAATCTATTTTATCCATTTCGAGCCTTTCAAAGACCTGTAAAAGAGGTATGTATGTCTCTATCATCGCTTCAAATAACCATCGTTCTTCCATGAATTCCTCATATTGAGGATGCCGAATAAAAGGCAGATGGGCATGTAGAACGATCATCAGATATCCAGTGGGCATCGCCCTTTCACCTCTCTAAATATCTTGCGAAAGAACCACCACCGGAATAACCCGTTATATTTTTATAGCGCTCTACGAATTCTGCTGAAGAAAGTATGAATAGCCTTTCTACTATGTTTACACCCTTTCCTGTAGGCTCATATGTAATGCGACGTCTCCTCTTCAAATCATACCATTCTACATCTGATTTAGAAGATACACTTGCTCTCGGTGTCTTTACTACGTTCGATCTCAGAAGAGGAATAAATCTGCCTTCCGGAGATTTCAAGCCCAATTCAGCGATATAGGAAGCATTGGGAAACGGAACATTCATATACCATTTATTGGTATCAAGGTTCACCGTTGCCTCGAGGGTTCTGTGCGCATTGCTCCCATTGAATTCTATGAAAGTAACATCGTACACCCTCAAGATAGGTTTTACACCATCTTTCAATTGATTCTCTATCCTCGTCTGGGTTTTGCCAGATAATTGCCAGTATGTGTGCACCCAATAGGGATTAACTGGCATCAATACTAATCTATCGGTGTCGTAGGTCTTTGGTAATGGTTTTTCCTCATATTCTGGGGAAACCTTTAAAGGTTTCTTTATTCTGGTTGCCGAAATGCTACTACTAGACAAACTTGCCTTGATCTTTGGGGCAGGAACTTCTCGTTGAGTAGTGAAGAGACTTCTCAATCTTTCTTTTAGTATCTCTTTTTGCAACTTCGCATAATAACGTACTTTTAAAGCACTTGCGATCTTGTTGAGTTGCTTCTTGGTAGTCTTCTCGTCTTCGACAAAATTTAATACCACTTCTTTCATCTTTTCTACGATATCCGATTTCTTCAAGTGATGAATACCCTTTAGACCCAAACCCCTTGCCATTTTGAGAAGTTCTTTCTTCTTCTTTTCTACAAGCATATACTCACCTCCAGTTATCTCTTAATTATTTCTTCTCTGAATTCTTCTCCATTCCTTATGTCCAAGAAATGAATTCGAATATCCCTCCTTTCTACTTGGACAACAGCAATGGAAGGTATTCCTTCTCCCTTTGGAAGTGCGCAACTTCCAGGATTTATCGTATAGATACCATTCTTTTGGAATTCGAATACAGGGATATGAATGTGGCCAAACAAGATCGCATTTGCTCCAAATCTTTTACCAAACGTTGCTAATTCCTTCTCATCATTAAAATCTTCTCCATGTACCGCCAAAAACTTCCAACCTTCTATAACTTCAAATACAACCTTCGGCAAGTGCGGCAGTTGTAAAAGCAAGGCATCTATATCCGCATCGCAGTTTCCATGAACTATGTGTACAGGAAGATCAGCTTCAACAATAGACTCGGCGAGTCTTTTTGGATCGTAATCATCTGGCAAGGGGTTTCTGGGTCCATGATATAATACATCTCCTATATGAATGATGTATTCGCAGTTCGCCTTCTTAAATAAAGCCATTGATTTTGTCCATGCCGATACAGAACCATGCGTGTCACTTATCAATCCGAATATCATGGAATATCACACTTCTTCCTGTATCTGATCACCAAAAGAATCCCCTCCCTTACATCGATTTCCACATGTTCTTTGATCGCCCTATTACTGACACCGTAAGGATGAGACATATTCATATCTCTACCATCTACTTCATATTCAAAGCCCTTTAATCTAACCCCTTTAGCTATTCCACCGAACGGTAGAATAGACCATCTTTGACCAACAAATGCATCTAAACAGATATTTTTGTCCACCAAAAATATTTCACTTTCGGCATCTTCTAAAGTTATTTTAACATCATTCTTATGACCAAATTTCAGTAAATACAAATTAGCTATGCTGTGATCCACTCGTGTTCCTAACCAGCCGAAGATGCTAACCACATTATACCCTTTTTTAACGCACCATTGCAAAGCCAGTTCTGTATCCACTTCATCTTTATTCTTAGGATATTTCAAGAATAAAACCCCCAGCCTCTGAAAGTGATTCGAGACATCCTCTTTTATAGAATCCATATCTCCTATAATGAGATCTGGTATTACATTCAATCTCATTAAAAAATTAGCTCCCCCATCTACCCCGATCACATAACGCCTTTCTTCAGATAACCTTTTGAGGTAAAAATCTGCTTTCCCATAACTGCCATTGGAGAATATGAAAGCCCTATTCATTACAATTTTTTCCTCTTCGAAGATGAAGGAATATCGAGTTCTTTCCTATACTTCGTAACACCACGCCTTGAAATAAATATACCTTTAGCCTTCAAGATCTCACTTATCTTTTCATCAGAGTACGGATGTGATTTATCTTCTCTTTCGATGATTTCTTCTATCATTTTTTTTACAGATACACGACTCATTATGTTTCCCCTTTTCCCTCTTATACCTCCAGAAAAGAAATACTTGAGTGGGTAAATACCGCGTGGGGTAGATGCGTACTTTCCATTAATAGCCCTGCTCACAGTGGAAATAGCATGTCCTACACGATTTGCCACATCTTCAAGAGTCATGGGTTTTAGATAAAGAATTCCGTTATCCAGGAAGTCATGCTGAAATTCGACTATTGCTTCTCCAACCGCACGTAATGTATTAGTTCGTTCTTCAAAGGCATCTATCAGATCTTTCGCCCTTTTCAGCTTATCTTTTATGAACTCCTTGGTCATTTCATCACCATTTTTCAAGATATTTTCGTAATATTCATCTACACATAGGCGGGGTTCATATCTCTTGTTAACGATAACAATGTAATCAGTATATAGCCTGTTTATTTCGAGATCGGGAATAACAAATCGAGTAGTGTAGGATGTATCAAAACCTTTAGAAGGTATTGGATTAAGCGACCTTAATCTTTCAAGATATACTTCTAATTCTCTTTGCGAAAAAAGGTATTTCTTTTTCAAATACTCATATCGTTTATTCGCTACATTGTCGAGGTCTTCCTTTATGATCTGGGATAAGATGGGGTCATCGGTCTGTAGAGAAAGGCACTCTACCAGATCTCGAGAGAAGACCCCTATGGGTTCGAGTGTTTTCAGCTTTTCCACAATGTTTCTAATGCGATCTTCGGGAACGTTTAATTTTTTCGCCAGCGATCCGACATCTTCTCTCAGAAAGCCTTGTTCATCGAGGAAGTAAACGAGATTCTCAGCGATGAGAAGTTCTTCATCCGAGAAATTAGTCCTATCGATCTCATCTATGAGAAAGTCTACGAACGTATTGGATGGTGCCGGTATATTTGATATATAATCATATCCCGGATCATCGATATAGGTATTATCGGTATTGGGTACATTCGATCTATCTTCTAATGTTACGTTATCCTCTTTATCTTCTACAACCAATAGGGGATTCTCTTCCTCTTCCTCTTTTAAGAATTCTTCAAGATTCTGTACGGGAAGAGTCAGAATCTTTAAAGAAAAACTAAGATGCTGATTAATCTTCAAGGTTTGTTTCAAGGTCTGTTTTTGTTCCAATCTGTTATGTATCATTTCAATAATATTATACCTTATTTACATCTCTATCAGAAATACATTTCCCAATTCACCTTGTGTAAAATAGTGAGGCGTAAGCAAGGAGACGAATCTTCACTCACAGCACTCGCACATCAAGATATGTTCCCTACCTCATTTGCTATATGAGTCTCACAACAGCCTCTCAACAACGATAGCGATTTACTGAGAAAGAAATAGTGGGGTTGAGCAACATCTTCACTTACATTGACGATGCACATCAAGATATACCTCCTACCGAATCGATGCGGTCAGATCTGAAGGCCATGATGCAAATATACGCTTTTTGGGGTAGAATAAGTATAGTTATGTACGATGATCTTAGGAATCGGAGTTGGAGAGTTTGGATAAGAAATGATCGCATCGGATGAGATAATAACTGAATTGGAACGAGAACTCATACGTTCAAATACATCCTTCGATCCGGAGGCATTTGAATTTCTCGAGGATTACGATGGTCCATTTGCCGATCTCTTGAAAGAGAATGTCGAGGTTGCTCGAAAGACGGGACTACCGCTATGTCAGGATACAGGACTCATCGAGTTCTTCGTCTTCATGGGGCATAGATGTCGTCTCGAAGACCCCATCGATGATATTCTCGAGAAGGCCGTTAGAAAGGTTTACAGGGAGCAGCCGTATCGTTATTCGACGGTTGAAGACCCGCTGTTCAAGAGGAGGAATAGGAACGATAACACACCGCCTGTCTATCATATCTTCTCAACCTTGGGAAATGAGCTCGAGATACTCTTTCTCGTGAAGGGTGGGGGAAGTGAAAACCTTTCGAGGCTATACATGCTAAACCCTTCAACGACGCCTGAGCGAATAGTGGATATCGTTGTCGAACACATAAGGGAGAACGGTGCACGCGGATGTCCACCGTTGAACGTTGGAATAGGTATAGGTGGTAGCGCAGATGAGGCGATCGTTCTCTCGAAAATGGCACTAACGATGCCTTTCAAGGAAAGGAATCCGATGCGAGAATATGCCGAACTGGAGGAAAAGACCTTGAGGGAGATAAACTCGTTGGGGATAGGATATCAGGGTCTCGGTGTGGGTATAACCGCTTATTCCGTTCACATCAAGGAATTTCCAACACATATCGCTACACTCCCATTGGCTATCTCCGTTGATTGCTATCTGAGTCGAAAGGGGAAGATCGTGATTGAAGATCGAGAGACTTAAAGCGGGAGATCTCATCTCCTACTCCGGTGAGATGATCGTCATGAGAGATGCGGCTCAAAAGCGATTGATGGCGATGTATTTGAAG
>WFSK01000270.1 GCA_015486095.1 Thermotogae bacterium | reverse complement strand
CTGTTATCAGAATGCGGGTAAGCCATGGCCGGATGAGCTTACCTTGGAAGATAAATTCAAAGTTATAGACACACTTTGGGATGCAGGTACATGTATGTTGGCACTTTCAGGTGGAGAACCAACTGTGAGTCCCGATTTCTTTCCATTGGTGAAATACGCTTCTGAAAAGGGTTTTCATATCTCGGTTGCCACGAATGGAACGCTTCTTGCGGATGAGGGGTTCGTCGAGAGAATGATAGATGTCGGTGTAGATTATGCGGAGATAAGTCTGGATAGCGTTGATCCGAAGAGACATGATGAATTTCGTGGTATTCCCGGTGCCTGGGAGAGAACTGTCAAAGGTATAAGGAATGCTGTTAGACTTGGAAGGGGTAGGATGGAAGTTGGAGTTGCAACTACGGTTACACAGATGAACGTGAATGAGATAGAGGATATGATAAAATTTGCCTTCGATGAGCTGCATGCGGATAGATTTTTTGCATTCAATTTCATACCCGTGGGTAGAGGTAAAGATATGATAGATGTGGATCTCACTCCTCAGCAGAGAGAAAAGGTCTTGAACATTATGTACAAATATCTCCTCAAAGGTAAGAGCGTATTTTCCACCGCACCTCAACTCGGGAGAGTATGTGCGATGAGTTCGGGAAACATATTCGTGTCATCACATTACTCTGCATTCGAAGGAGAAGCAGGGAAGACAGTTGCTCAATATATCGGTGGTTGTGGAGTTGGAAGGGCATATATGGCAATTCAGCCGAATGGTGATATGTCACCCTGCGTCTATATGAGTCAGAAAGAATTGAGATTTGGAAATATAAAAGATGTCGATTTCGAAAGAGTATGGGATACCTCTGAGATATTGAAGATAGTAAGAGAAAGAGATGAATTCGAAGATTCCTGTGGGAGTTGTCCTTATCGATACGTGTGTGGTGGATGCAGGGCACGCGCCTATGCGTACTTTGGTGATCTGCGTGCTCCAGACCCCGGGTGCATACTAAATCAAGGAGCGTGGGATAGATTGAAGGTACTCGTAGAAGCCAGGTGATCGAAATCGTGCTAAAATATTCATCAGGGAAAGCAGATGAATATAAGGAGGTAACACGATGAGAGTCTATTTAGCAGTACCACCTCTTGAAGGAAAATTAAGGCAGATCCTTGGTACGGGAGGACCTCCGTTGGGTATATCTTACATAGCTGCCGTACTGGAGAGAGCAGGACACGTTGTCAGGTTGTTCGATGGAGGGTTGCCTGGTAATACGTGGAACAGATTCATAGAAGACATAAAGCGATTCAAACCCGATGTGGTCGGATTGAGTGCCATGACGGCTGTGATCAAGAATGCATATAAGGCTGCGAGTTTGATCAAGAAGATATCGAAGAAGATCGTTACCGTAGTCGGTGGACCCCATGCCATGTTCGTTCCCAGAGAAACCCTTGAAGAGTGCCCCGATCTCGATGTGGTTGTGAAAGGCGAAGGAGAAGAAATTTCTTTGAATCTAATCGATGCATTGGAGAAAAATGGTGATCTATCCGAAGTTAAGGGTATAGTATGGCGAAGTAAAGATGAGATAATCAGTAACCCTCCTGCTACTTTGATAAAAGACATAGATGAGATACCCTTCCCTGCATATCATTTATCTCCGATGGAAAGATATGCCACCAATAATATTCCCATAGGGACTATGATGACGAGCAGAGGTTGTCCTTACAGATGTGCCTATTGTTCATCGTCGCGTATCTTTGGAAAGGTGTGGAGACCCAGGTCACCGAAAAATGTTGTGGATGAGTTAAAGTTGTTGGTTGGTAAATATAAGAGGAAATATATCGCATTTTTAGATGACATATTCACCTTGAGTAAAATGAGGGCTATGGAGATCGCAGATAGAATAAAAGCGGAGAAGATGGATGTAAAGTGGGATTGTTCTTCCAGGGTTGACAGAATAGATGAGAAGCTTGCACAGAGATTAAAATCTGCAGGTTGTCTTCGTATCTATCTCGGGTTTGAATCGGGTTCGCAGCATACCTTAAATCTGATCAACAAGAGGATTACTCTGGAACAATCACGTGAAACCGTTAAGATGCTTAAGAAGATGAATTTTGAGATCATAGGTTCGTTTATGATCGGAATCCCTGGTGAAACGAGAGAAGATATCGAAGCCACTATAGATTTTGCTAGAGAGATAAGGCCGGATTATGCTCAATTTACCATACTCACTCCCTATCCCGGGACTCCTATCTATGAGGAAGCTGTGAAAGAAGATAGGCTTCTAACGAGAGATTGGGATAAATACGGCATAGTATCCTCGGTTATGAAGATTCCCGGGTTTACAGCAAAAGAGTTGAATGCACTTTTGAGAAAGGCCTACATAAAATTCTACTTATCTCCGTCTTTCTGGCTTCAGCAGATAAAGAAAAAGAGGATATGGTTCATAGGTAGAGTTTTTCGAGCATTTTTTCACTGAGCGAGAGAAATTTTTGGAGGTAATGGATGGTAGCAGTGAAAAAAAGAGGGATTGATCTGAAAGCTCGGTATTTGAAGGCTTTAGCCTGCGAAAAGAGAATGGAGATATTGGAGATCTTAAGACGAGGAGAAAAGAGCGTTTGTAAACTCGTAGAGGAGCTCGGTGTAGATCAATCGGTCGTTTCTCGCCATTTGAAGACCCTTAAGGAATCTGGTATCGTGGACAGTCGAAAGAAAGGAGTAAGTGTTTACTACAGAATAGTCGATAAAGGTGTCTTAAAGGTGATCGATCTCATAACCGAATTGTTGAAGAGAAGAGCAAGAAGATTTCAGGATTCGGTAGATGAGTTGTAAAATCGCATATGGGAGGTAAGCAGCGATGAACTTTCAAAAACTGAAGAACCACCTGGATAGATTTTTACCTTTGTACGTTTCTCTTTCGATGCTCCTTGGCTTTTTTGCAGGATTACATATGAATGTTAAAGCCTATGGGAATCTGTTCAAGACGTTGAATATGCTCGTCGTGATAAGTATGATCTATCCTATGATGATCAATCTCAGGATCGAGGTGTTGAAAAAGACAGCGAGGTCCTGGAAAAATCTCTTAATAGCGCTAATAATAGGTTTAGTCTATGCGCCACTTCTGATGTATGCTCTGGCATTCGTTTTTCACATCAATCCGACTCTATCTTTGGGTCTGCTTCTGGCGGTTGTGGTTCCTTGTTCGTCGATGGCCATAGCCTATACGGGTCTTTCGGAAGGAAATCTGGAACTGGCCACAATAATCGTCGCCGTGAGTTTTACCCTGGCGATAGCCACGGTACCGGGTTGGCTTAAGTTGTTTGCCAGTACATATCATTTGAATATATCGGCATGGCTCTTGATCAAAACGATATTGATAGTGGTATTTGTACCTCTAATCTTTGGTTATCTAACGAGGATCTACCTTTTGAAGAAGATCGGGACGAAAGGCTTTGGGAAGATAAAACCTCTATTCCCTTCGATCTCGTTATTGGGTATGTACGCGATAGTCCTTTTGATCTTCATGGAAAAGGCAAAACTCATGGCGAGCAAAGCCCATGTGGTGGCAGTGGCTTTAATACCTTTAGTCCTCTATTATGTGATAACCTTGCTCCTGTTGACATACTTTAACAAGAAGATAGGTTTGAAGTACGAAGATCAC
>WFSK01000269.1 GCA_015486095.1 Thermotogae bacterium | reverse complement strand
CAAATAAGCCCGATTCAAGAGAGCTAGATGTCCTACTCTCTACAGGAGAACAGATCTCCATGGCATTATTGTCTATGGCAATACAGGACAAAGGTGAAAAGGCTGTATCCTTTACCGGCAGTCAGGTCAGGATTGTAACGGATAGGTTCCATACTATGGCGAAGTTAATCGATATAGACGATAGCAGGATAGTGGAGGCATTGAAAGAAGAGAAGATCCCCATAATTGCAGGTTTTCAAGGAATAACGCTTGAAGGAGAAATAACCACGCTTGGTAGAGGTGGCTCAGATATAACTGCTGTAGCGTTAGCATACGTCTTAGGTGCATCAAGATGCGAAATATATACGGATGTAAAAGGTGTGATGACGGCTGATCCAAAGATCGTTCCCAACGCAGCCGTTATAGATGAGTTATCGTATGATGAAATGATCGAGATGTCGTATCATGGTGCCCAAGTCTTGCAAGCGAGGGCCATTGAGTTCGCAAGACGCTATGGAGTTGAAGTAGCAGTTAAGAGTAGTTTTTTCGATTCCAAAGGGACCAAGATAAAGGAGGGTAGTAAAATGGAGGAACCCATCATCAGAGCAGTGGTTTATGATACGGATATAATGAAGATAGTGGTAGAAGATGTCCCCGATAGACCTGGTATCGCTGCCATACTCTTCAGAAGGCTTGCAGAGGTGAATGCAACTGTAGATATGATAGTTCAAAGCATGCATCATGGAGGGAAAAATGACATAGCCTTTACCATTAAAAAGAACGCTCACGAAGGACTCAGAGAAGCTATGGAGAAATTCAAAAAGGAAGTCGGAGCAAAGAATGTCGTTTATGAAGAGGACGTGGCGAAGATATCACTCGTAGGTTCAAATATAGTTCAAGAACCGAAGGTAGCAATGGGAATGTTTGAAAGTCTGGCTGATGCTGGAATAAACATAGATATGATAAGTAGTACAGGAAGCAAGATCTCTTGTATAGTGAATAGAGAAGAAGTAGAAAAGGGTGTAAGAGTCATGCATGATCACTTCAAATTAGGTGAGCGTTAGTCTGAGATCCTGTCATCGTCTCAAGGGTAGATGTAGGCAAAATCACATCCTATTGGATAAAGTCTATCGATGCGGTTTAATATTGAGCTGAAGTAGATTGACTTTTTGCTTTTCATGACTTAGAATATCGTTACGAGATGTTGGGCGAAGCGGTAAAGACTAGTATTTAAGGAGGGAGGATAAGATGAAAGGTGTGATTGTACTCGCCTTAAAGGAAATGGTAGTTAAGAACTTCGGGGAAGACAAATGGAAAGAAACATTGGCAAAAGCAGGGATTGACAAAGAACCCCGGGTCTTGGCAACATCAGATATTGATGATCGAACTGTTTTGAATGTTGTCAATTCACTTTGTAAGGTTTTAAACATATCTCTTGTTCAAGCTGCGGATGCATTTGGTGATTATTGGGTGAACGTGTATTCACAAAGAATATATAAGGCTTATTATGTAGGTGTCAAAACAGCAAAGGATTTTCTATTAAAAATGGATTCGGTCCATGCCCAAACTACAAGAAATATGCCCAATGCCCATCCACCGCGCTTTGAATACGAGTGGGAAGGAGAAAAGACCTTGATTATGAAGTATAAATCACAACGGGGGTTAATAGATTTTATGGTAGGATTGATTAAAGGGGTCGGCAAACATTTCAACGAGGACTTAAAAGTAACTAAACTCGGCAGTGATAAAGTCAAAGTTGTTTTTCCATAATTCTACTATATCGCTTCGTCTAATACCTCTGATTATCACGAATAAATCTTTAAAAACAAGCTATTCACTATAGAGTTCGATACTATTCAAATATGAATAGGATACCTGTATCCGCAGTAAGATCATAAATGTTATCTAAAAAGTAATCCCCGCCAACGTTGATACTCACACCTACTTCATCACTTATTCCAAAAGATATACCTATCTCACCACCAAGCCCGAATTCCCAACTACGATTAGAAGATAAGATATCTTGTTGCTTTGCGCTGCCACCTACCATTATGGAGAAAAGTAATCCATCTCCTCCAAAGAAAAATTTCTTAAGTCCAAGCCTTTCCTGCAGGTTGATCACTGTGGAATTTTGGGTAATGAAGCTCTTCAGGGGCACATACAATACTGTAGAAAGCCCAAATAAACTCGTATCGTCGGCTAAGTCTAACCCAATTCTTGGCCCATAATCAACAGAGGTAGCACTGAAAGAAAGAGAATCGGTTAAACCAAACCCTCCTACATTGAGAAGCGGAACAATTGTAGCAAATGCAGTAAACGACAATCCTACAAGAAAGATCATTGATATTATCGATAATCTGTTCATATATTTCCTCCTTTCATTCGGGGCTGAAACAAACTAATTATAACATACTTTAGATAAATTTACAGAGCTCTCCTATCGAATTTATAACAAAGTCTGGCTTTACTTCAGACATTTTCAATTCTTCTAATTTTGTTTCTCCCGAAAGTGTTAAAACAGAAGTTATACCAGCGTTTATCCCAGTTTTTATATCTGTCATCAATCTATCTCCTATTATCATAGCATTTTTCTTCGACACATGAAATTTCTTCAAGAGTAATTCCACAATCGAGGGATTAGGTTTTCCTATGATCTCATCTGGCCTCCTTCCCGTCGCTTTGTAAATCAACTCTATCATAGAACCTGTATCCACCAAAATTCCCTTTTCATCGGGACATGTAGGATCAGGATGGGTAGCTATGTACTTTATACCCTTTTCAACCGAATGGCAAAATCGCGTTAGTTTCCAATAGGTAAGTGTCATGTCAAAGGCAAGAATTGCAACGTCTGGGGAAACATCGGTTAACTCAATACCATTGTCTTTAAATTGTCTTTTTAACGCAGGGGTTCCGAGTAAATGTACCCTTGCCTTCGGTAAACGATCCTTAAGATAGATCAAAGTGGCATCACCCGATGTGAATATCTGCTCCGAATCTATATCTATTCCCATATGCCTCAGCCTTTCTACATACGAACTATGATCATAAGCATTATTGTTAGTAAGGAATACGAATCGCTTTTCCCTCCGTCGAATCGATTCTATGAAATCCGAGGAACCATCTAATAGCTTGTTTCCTAAATAGAATGTACCATCCAGATCCAATATGAACAACGATATAACTTTGAAGGTGATACCTTTAATTCTCTTCAGCGTTTTCCCATCTAACATGAAGTGGAATTCCTTTTTGTAGCAGATTTATCTATGCATAAGAATCTATACTGGCTATAGAGTTCAATATCCCCTGCAATTGGGTAAGAATCGCAGATTCAGAGGAAGGAATATTAAGTGAAATACGATGTGAAGAAGCCCTATTCGTATTACTGCCACCTTTTATATCACTTGGAATGAACGCCATTTTGTATGCCAGCGATAGATTCTTTTGAATATTCTGAAGAAGCTTCTTTTGCCTTATCTGCATCTTCTTCAACCTCACCAAACTCATAATTCTTCTAAGTTTTGCCTTACTCGCTCTCAATTTTTCCTTTTCCCCCATAGCATCGGGAAGATTTTCTTTCCTTTCGAGTTCTCTCTCTATACGATTCAATTTTCTCTCTGCCTCACGTTCCACATCATTTGCCTTATCTTCTACCTTATCGACGATACTCTTCACATTCGTGCCATTATCATTTGCACTCGTATCAAAAGGTAAAATCGCATTAGCACTATTATCTGTAGTTGGTCTTCCTTCTTCACGTGGCTTAACGATCATAACCTCGGTCTTTCCGGACACGGTAGCGAGAAAAGAACCCTTAAATTCCCTATCTAAATGTATATTCGAATATATTACGTATCCTCCCTCGCGCAAAGCCTCATTTCTGAATCTCATGAGATTTTCGAGTTCATGAGAAGCAACTCGGAGAGTGCTCTCATGAGCTCTTGCTGGAGTAGCTATCCCTGGCTCTCCTAAATCAAGTTTATAATACAAAACTGGATCTGCTATAACTGGTCCTATTCTCATATTCACTTACCCATACTTTCTTTATAGATCTTTCTTATCCTTTTATCGGAATGATCTTATTTATCTTTATCAGATCGAATAATTTCTTTACATAACCCTCTTTCAGATTTATGATCTCCATAGTTCCCCCGTGTTCTCTTAGCCTTGAATATACCAACAAAAGCTTACCAATCCCAGAACTATCCAAGCTATTTAACTCACTAACATCTAGATAAATTTCCCTTACGCCTTCATCTATTAATTTCAACATCGATTCTTTAAACTCCTTAGAGGTAGATATATCTAGAGTCCCCGTAAGATATACCGTCGCTCTATCACCGTTTTTTTCGACTCTCACAACCTTCACCTCTTCTTCGTTATCACTTTCATCTTACGCTTTTATAATTATATCACATTATGCTATAATTTCTATGGAGATGAGGAAAAAAATGAAAATAGGTATTCCAAAGGGGTTGTATTTTTATGTATATTTTCCATTCTGGTACACGTTCTTCAAGTCGTTGGGTATGGAGGTAATCTTATCCCCAACAACCAATAAAGCCATCTTGAATAAAGGTGTATTATATGCTGTAGATGATATCTGCATATCGGTTAAGGCGTATCACGGGCACGTAAAATATTTACTGGATAAAGGTGTTGATTATGTTTTTGTCCCTCGAATAATAACCGAAGAAGAGCATAAGTACAATTGCCCTAAATTAACTGCTTTACCCGATTTGATCAAGAGTGCCTTCCCAAAGGATAAGGATAGGATCTTGTGTGTGAATCTCATACCTTACTGGAAAGAGCATGTCCAGTCTGCACTCTATGATCTCGGAAAAAGATTCTCTCTGAAAGAATCTCTCGTTAAAAGGGCATATAAGAAGGCTGAAAAGACGCAAAAGATCGCAGAACATTATCTGCACAATGGTTTTAACACCTTACAGGTCTTCGAAAATATAGACTCCTTACATCTTCTCTCGAAGAATGGGAAGAGGAAAAAGGACATGTTGGTAGGAGTTGTAGGGTTTCCATACGACGTTTATGATACCTTCTTGAGTTCTTCACTTTTAGATAGATTAGGTGAAATGGGTGCAGATGTCATTGTATCCAATATGTTAGATTACAGAAAAATACCAAAACGGAGAGATTTTGTCACCAGAGATCTCTTCTGGTATCAGGGGAATTACGTTCTCCGAGCGGGTTTGGAATTCCTGAGTTCAAGCACTATAGATGGCGTGATAAGTATATCTTCTTTTGGATGTGGCATAAGTTCCATTTATACCAAGATGATGGATATATATAAT
>WFSK01000268.1 GCA_015486095.1 Thermotogae bacterium | reverse complement strand
GGTTGTGAAGACGAAGGAAGGTATCACGTTGGTGAGAAACAGGAGGTTTCGAATGTGACGGCGTGCAGGATGGATGCTCGTCACAGTCCGACGTGATACCCCTGAGTCGAGCAACATGTTCACTTACACAATGATGCACACCGAGATATCCCTCCTACCGAATCGTTGAAGGAGAGAGAAATCTTGCTTAGATCTTCATCAACACAGCCTGACATAGAGCCTCCTCTGATTGACTTTTTTTATAAACTTGTTATACTATACTTTCACAAATTTATATCGATCTACGAGGAGGATCGAGTGTTATGATAAGAAGGACGTCAAAGTCTTCTGTGAAGGAAGTAGGACATAAGAACAGGTTTAGGTCCCTTGGACCGGTTCTCAATCTGGAAGAACATGTACCATCGGATTGGTGGCGGTATATCTTCAATTCAACTTACTTAAAGACAGATGCAGATGTTGTAGAGGATCCAAACATTACCAAAAATGAAGTAGATCTGTTTTTAAAGATCCTCAAGTTAACACCGGAAGGTAAAATTTTGGATCTATGCTGTGGCCAAGGACGTCATTCTCTTGAGTTAGCGAGGAGGGGATTTCAGAACATCGAGGGCTTAGATAGGTCACATTACTTGATTCAAAAGGCGAAAGCACAGGCAAGAATTGAAGGCTTGAATATTAGATTTAGAGAGGGAGATGCGAGAAAGCTTCCATATCCACCCGATACATTCGATGTAGTATTACTGGTAGGAAATAGTTTCGGTTACTTCGAAACTATTCAAGATGATTTAAAGGTTCTAAAGGAAATCTTTAGGGTTCTTAAACCTCGAGGTCAACTTCTCATCGATGTTATGAATGGAAAATATCTGCGAGAATATTTCCAACCCAGATCCTGGGAATGGATAGATAAAAAACATTTTGTTTGTCGAGAGCGTTCCCTTTCGTTGGATAAACAACGTCTGATCTCACGAGAAGTGGTTACGCATGTTGAAAAAGGTGTTGTTGTAGACCAGTTCTATGCAGAAAGAATTTACACTGAAGAAAGCCTAAGTGAAGTTTTGAAAATGGCGGGTTTCGATAACGTTAACTTTCATGGAGTAATAACTCCAAACTCCCAGCGAAAGCAGGATCTAGGAATGATGGAGAAACGGATCATTGGTACAGCCACGGTTCATAAGGAATGGACTCCGGTGAAGATCAAAAGAAAGAAGACCCTAAAAAAAGTTGTAGTAACACTTGGTGATCCTATGAAGCCCGATCCCCTGAAACCCTCTGGCAAATTCGATAATGATGACTTCTACACGATCGATCAGTTAAAAAGTGCGTTAAGGGAGCTAGAAAAAGGTGAGGATTATCGGTTCACATACCTGACCAATCATGACAGTTTAATTCAAGACCTCATTAAGATCAGAGAAAAGGGAGATGTAGAACTTGTCTTCAACTTGTGTGATGAAGGGTACTTCAACGACGCAAGGAAGGAATTACACGTTCCAGCCCTGTTAGATATTTTGGGGATTCCATACACAGGCTCTGGGCCGCAAAGTCTCGCCTATTGTTACGATAAATCGTTGGTACGAGGAGTCGCCAAAGAAATGGGAATTCCTGTGCCCGAAGCTTTTTTCATCAAACCAGAAGATACAACATTTCAACTTCCTTTTGGATTTCCCGTCATCGTAAAACCAAACTTCGGAGATTCCAGTTTTGGAATTACTCAAAAGAGTGTGGCTTACAACATTGAGGAACTCATGAATGCGATATCCGAAATACGAGGGAAGTTCGGTTATGATAAGCCCATTCTGGTTGAAGAATTCCTAACGGGAAAGGATCTAAGCGTGGGAATTATAGGAAATCCCCCAGAGGATTACATCGTTTTATCCATCATCGAACAGGACTATTCTTGTCTTCCAGAGGGTTTTCCTGAGATCTGTGGTTATGAAAGCAAATGGCTTCCAGAATCTCCCTATTGGAATATCAAATCCGTTCCCGCCCAACTTCCCGAGGAAAAGAAAAAATTCATAATAGGATCTTGTTTAGAGCTATCTGAAAGGTTGGAGTGCAGAGATTATTGCCGATTTGATTGGAGACTCGATTCGGAGGGTAATCCTAAGTTGCTTGAAGTTAATCCAAACCCGGGGTGGTGTTGGGATGGCCATCTTGCGAAGATGGCAGAGATCGAAGGGATATCATATACCGAAATGTTGAAAACGATCTTGAAGGTTGCTGAAAGAAGATTAAAGCTTTCGGAGGAACCGGTTTTCAAAAAATCCCAAATGGAGGAACAAAAGGTATAACGATAAAGATCCTCATCAACGTTGATGTTGTAAGGCATTCTGACATTTGTCTCTCAGTACACACTCAGAACATAGAGGTCGTTTCCTACATCTTTCTTTGCCGTGCCTTACGATAAGGGCATGGTATTCGTTGTAAACTCGAACGGATTTCGGTAAGGAGGAGATGAACATCTTCGATATCTCATCGTAGGGTTCAGTCCCTTTTATGATTCCCAATCTTGAAAAGATCCGCCTCGTATATGCATCCACAACGAATACTGGTAAATCGAAGGCATAGAGTAATATAGAATCCGCTGTCTCTTTTCCCACACCGTTAACTTTTAGAAGGGCATTTCTAAACTGCTCACAGTTCCTTTTATCCTTATATGAGGTAAGAAATTCAGCCACATTTTTCAATCTCTTCGCCTTTATATTGTAGTAACCACAAGATTGGATCAACCGTGCTATCCTTTCAACATCCTCTCTTGCTATCGCATCTAAGGATAACAATCCATTTTTACTCAGGTTTGCTATGGCCCTCTCTACATTCTTCCAAGCAGTATTTTGAGTGAGGACTGCTCCTATTACTATCTCATCCTGCGTTTCCCCAGGCCACCAATGTTGAGGACCATATTCTTTATAAAGCATTTCGTATATATTCCACAGCATATAATGTTAAATTATGTCAGCTACGAACGTTTTGATCGTAAACGTATATCCCTCTCCATCTACTATCCGGTATCCTTTACCTCACGGCTTCTTCACAAATTTTCTACTGATCCTATCGAAGATATCGTAGATAATCGGGACCACAAATAGCATGGAGAGTGTAGTAAATGCCAAACCAAACAGTATCGATAATGCCATAGGATTTTCGAGTTCTGAACCAGATTCCGTGGAAAAGGCTACGGGGACCAATGCGATCATCGTTGTCAGCGATGTCATGAGTATCGGGCGTAAACGTGTAGCAGCACCATCGAGTATGGCTTCCATCTTCTCTTTGCCCCTCTCTCTGAGTTGATTTATATACGTTACCATAACTATCCCGTTATTCACTACTATCCCCGCGAGTGTAATTATACCAATGAGTATAACGGCATTCACATGCATTCTCCCTATCAACAGGACTAAACTAACTCCGATTATTGCCAAAGGCAGTGTGAAGAAGATCACAAGCGGTTGCACGAAGGATTCGAACTGGGCAGCCATTATCATGTACATCAATACGATCCCTACTAACAGTGAAAATATGAATTTTTTAATGGTGTTGTACATCATATATTGTTGTCCTGTGATCTCATAGGTATATCCTACAGGGAATTTCATCTTATCCAATATGCGTTTGATATCTTCACCTATCTTGCTCAAACTCCTTCCCGAGGTCTTCGCAGTTACCCTTGCTATCCTCTTCCCATCCACATGGGTTATCTCTACAGGAGAGCGTGTCAAGTTGAAATTAGCAATACTTCCTATGTACACATTCTTGCCAAACATGGAATTAACAGTGTGTCTTTTCAGATCCTCAACAGTGAGTCTTGAACCATCTTTCATCTGGACGTAGACATCCACAGATTCACCACCTGAATACACGCGGGTCTTATCTTGCCCTTGTAATAGAAGATTTAATTGACTCGCAACTTGAAATGGCAACACACCGTTGAAAAGGGCTGCATTGTTGTTTACCTTAACGACGATTACCTTTTTATTTTCTGAGAGTGAACTCGTAGGATTTATCACACCCTTTACAGAAGCGATCTTATCTTTCACTCCTTGGCTTATCCTTTTCAAGGTATTCAGATCTTTTCCTGTGATATCTATCTGAACAGGTGCACCGAATAACGTGCCCGTTTCGAGTCCCCCAATAGACACCTCGAATTCTGAATCTGGTGGCAGAATTGCCTTCAGACGCTTCCTGAGAACTGCAGCAACATATTTCGTAGATACGTTTCGCTGACTCTTTGGCTTTAGAGTGACAGTTAAAACCCCTGTATTTTCACCCTGTTGGCTTATGAATTGAGAAATACCCCCAGCCTGACCAATGTTGGCATAAAAAGTCTCAACGCCATATTTTCCACGCTCCTTTTCAACAAATCTTTCTACCTTCGACATCACCACACTCGTTTCCTTCGCAGGGGTTCCAGGAGGTAAAGTTATGGTTACAGTGAACTGGCCAGAATCTACGCTCGGCAGTAGTTCCATACCACTGGTCAATACTACCGCTAAGCTCACGGCAAAGATGGCAAAAGCTACCGTGAGAACTAACCCTTTTCTTTTGAATGCCTTACCGAGCAATTTTCTATATTTTTTCTTAAGGATATTCTCTGCACTAACCTTTGGCCTCAGGAAAGTAGCTGTAGATGCAGGAACTATGAGAAGCGCCACGAAGAGAGAACCTAAAAGAGAATAGGTAACCGCAAGTGCAAAGTATTTGAACATCTGGGCGATAAAGCCGGAAGTAAACGCTATAGGAAGAAAGACTGCAATGGTGGTCAAAGTAGAAGCAACTATGGCTCCTCCAACCTCGGCTCCTCCCACCTCAGAAGCCGTTATAGGGTTACTTTTCGCTTCCAGATATCTGTATATGTTCTCCAGGACCACGATACTGTTATCTACTAACATCCCAACGGCGAGGGTGAGCCCTCCAAGCGTCATCAAATCCAAGCTCATATTACTGAAATACATCAGCACAAATGCGGTTGCCACCGATAGAGGTATGGCGAAGCCGATCACTATTGTAGCACTTATGCTCCTCAAGAATATGAATATGATTATCGTCGCAACGATGGCACCTATTATGAGATTTTTAAGTAACCCATTTATAGAGCTTACCGTGAACTGAGATTGATCTGAGATGGTCTCGAGATGAACAGTTGGAGGCAAAACTTTCTTTTCCAATCTATCCAATTCTTTTCTAATTGCCCTTGCTACCTTAATATCGTTGGCTCCTCCTTGTTTTTGAATGAGCAATGCAATAGAAGGTTTACCGTTAACACGAACGTAACCACGAGGTTCTAAGCACGTATCCTCAACCTCTGC
>WFSK01000267.1 GCA_015486095.1 Thermotogae bacterium | reverse complement strand
TCTCAGGAGTTAAGAAACTTCCTCCTGCAAAACTTATTTCCTTACCGAAAACCCTATCCAATTCTGTGGGATGACCGCAGGACTCATGTACCTGAAGTGCGAGTTGAGATCCGGCTAACACGATATCCATAACCCCTGTTGGCGCCGGAGGAGCCTCCAACAACTCATTAGCCTCTGCCGATATTCTTTCCGCATTTTCCAGCAGATTCATCTCTTCAATGAATTCGTAACCTCGGGTGGCGTAATCACCGCCAAAACTCGAAGGATAGGATCGCGTTTGAAAATCTTCCTCACCTATAGCATATCCGACGATCCCACCTCCGGATTCGATTATTGTCTGTTCGATCTCAGAACCCTCGGTAGACACGAATATCTTATGCGTTTTGTAAAAGTCCAGAGACCCCTTTGACTTCCTCACGTTGCCCTTCAACATCATCTTAGTCGCTTTGACTAAAAGTTCTATCTTATCGGAAGGAGAAACCTTAAATGGGTCCTTTAATATTGGAGTATTATAAGTTGCGATATGTTTATCTTCTGGAGAAAGCCGAACGTCTTCCTTTTTTGTGAGGGCAGACGCCTTTGCTATTTCTACCGCCTTGGCAGCTATTTCCAAAAGAGCATCTTTATCTAAGATATTAGAAGATGCAAATCCCCATGCTCCATCAACTATGACCCGAATGCCAACACCCCTATCAGAAGACACACTATACGAAGTCAACACACCATTTTCTACCTCGATCCTTTCGTTTTTCCTATCCACGAATCTGATGTCGGCGTAAGTAACCTTAGATTCCAGATAATCCAATATACTCTTCAACGATTCCTTCATATCCTTCCCTACCTTTCTGCTGCGAGTTGTAATTCTAATCTCGAGTAAACTTATGCAATGTACAATTCATGATGTCTCAACTCATCGCTTGCTACCAACCTCTTTCCTGCAATCGCTCCTCTGGGGCAATCGTTGCCATATCTAAACCCTTCATGGGTTCGCCGATGTCTTCACTTACCTTCGCGAGGATAGTCGGATCATCGTAGTGAAGAACCGCTTGAACTATCGCCGTTGCCATCTTTCGTGGGTCCTTCGATTTAAATATTCCAGAGCCTACGAATACACCATCCGCTCCAAGCATCATCATCAGCGCTGCATCTGCTGGAGTTGCAACTCCTCCTGCGGCGAAATTCACCACAGGCAGTCTTCCTTTTTCCTTAACTATCTTCACTATTTCATAAGGAGCACCTATGTTCTTAGCGAAGGTCATCAATTGATCATCTGGTAGGTTCATGAGTTGGCTTATCTGGGTCATTATAGTCCTCATATGTTTTACCGCTTCCACTATGTTTCCGGTGCCCGCTTCACCTTTGGTGCGAATCATAGCTGCCCCTTCTCCTATTCTCCTTAACGCTTCACCGAGGTCTCTTGCACCACATACAAACGGTATCTTGAACTTCGTCTTGTCTATATGGTATTTATCATCCGCAGGCGTTAAAACCTCGCTCTCATCTATGAAATCAACACCGAGTGCCTCGAGTATCCTCGCTTCTGCTATGTGCCCTATGCGAACCTTTGCCATAACGGGGATGGAAACGGCTTCCATTATCGCCTTTATCAAGCGAGGATTTGCCATACGGGCAACTCCTCCTTCTTTCCTTATATCCGCCGGCACGCGTTCGAGTGCCATAACTGCTACCGCACCGGCATCTTCCGCTATTTGCGCCTGCTCTGGAGTGGTAACATCCATTATCACACCATTCTTAAACATATTGGCAAAACCATCTTTAATAACCCATGTTCCCTTTTCTATCATCACATTCCTGGCTCATCGGGAAGTCCCGATACCAGTATCACCTCCTTATATGCTCGTCCTTATAGTATTCAAGCATTTTTCAAATATCCTAAGACTATTATACATCAAAATATGTTATCATGGATTAAATCTTTCCAAAGGAGGGAGGAATATGAGAGTAGCCGTAGTATCATTGGAGGTTTATCCATTCGCAAAAGTCGGTGGGCTCGCAGATGTGATAGGGGCTCTTCCAAAGGCACTAAAACGTCAGGGTATAGAGCCTGTAGTGATAATGCCTTTTCATAAGATAGTCGAGAGGAATGCGAAAAAGGTAGATGTGGAGATCAAAAAAATCGTTGATAAGATATTCTTACCAAACTTAAGGACCAATGAGACAGTTTCACTTTTCAGAGGAAATTTACCCAACAGTGATGTTCCTGTTTACTTTGTGAGTAATGACAAATACTTTTCTTCAGAAACGATCTATGGAGGTGTAGATGAAGCAGAGCAATCCATATTTTTTTCCAACGCCGTATTCGAGACCCTAAAGACGTTAGATATCCATGTAGACGTGATACATGCCAACGATTGGCAAACTGGATTAGTCCCTGTCTATCTCAAGACCGTATATCGCTATGAACCTTTCTTCGAGAAGACAGCAGTAGTTTATAGTATTCACAATCTGGGATATCAAGGGATATTCGATAAGAGATATCTGGACTTCGCGAAGCTGGGCGAATGGTTGTACTCTATGCAGTACCTCGAGTTTTATGGAAACTTGAATTTTATGAAAGGGGGAATCGTGTTCGCAGATGCCATAAATACGGTTAGTCCCACGTATGCTAAGGAGATCCAGACCGAAGAATATGGAAATAAGTTAGATGGGGTGTTGAAGACAAAGGCAGATGTGTTGTTTGGTATTCTGAACGGCATCGATTACTCAGAGTACGATCCCTCAAAGGATCCAAGGATACCATATCACTACAATGTGGAAGATTTCAGCAATAAATGGAAGGTGAAAGAAAGCCTTCAAAAGGAATTGAATTTAGAGGTGGTTTCGAGTAAGCCGATCTTCGCTCTCATATCCAGACTGGTAGATCAGAAGGGTCTGGATATATTGAGTGAGATAATAGATTATGTATTGCTTTACGATGTACAATTCGTACTACTTGGAACGGGAGATTCGAAATATGAAGAGAGATTTAAGGAGATCGCATCGAAGTATCCGAAGAGGACATCGATAAATATAGCATTCGATGTTGACCTTGCACAAAGGATCTATGCCGGTTCAGATTTCTTCCTGATGCCTTCCAGATACGAACCCTGTGGATTGGGACAGATGTACAGCATGCGATATGGTACCATCCCTGTAGTCAGATATACTGGTGGCTTAGCAGATACCGTAAAAGAATACGATCCATCCACAGGAGAAGGAAATGGTTTTGGTTTTAAAGAATATAATAGTGGTGCACTGTTGAAAGCGATAGCACGTGCGCTCTTTTACTATAAAAAGAAAGAAGACCATGAAAAACTCATAAAGAACGCCATGAATACAGATGTTTCATGGGACAAGTCAGCGATAGGATATATCGAATTTTACAATAAAGCTGTAGAAATAGCAAAAGGGAGGTTATGAGTATGCCGGAGTTGAGAAAAGACCCTGTCATAAAGCGCTGGGTCATAATAGCCACAGAGCGAGCCAAGAGACCTTCTGATTTCGGAGCGGTAAAACCAGTCGTAAAAAAGGGAGGTTTTTGTCCATTTGATTATGGTAATGAACACTTAACACCCCCTGAGGTACTCGCGTTCAGACCGCCAGATAGCAAACCCAATGAACCAGGGTGGTGGATAAGAGTTGTACCAAACAAGTTTCCCGCCCTCGATCCGAGTATAAAATTGAAGAGAAGGGGTATAGGAATGTACGATACGATAAGTGGAATGGGAGCACATGAGATCGTTATAGAAACACCAGATCACAACCTATCTATGGCTGATATGGAACAAAAGCAGGTACAGGAGATAGTTTGGGCCTACAAGGATAGATACGATGTGCTTTCCAAACGAGAAGAGATCAGATATGTCTTGATTTTCAAGAATTACAAAAGAGAAGCAGGGGCATCGTTAGAACATTCCCACTCTCAAATAATAGCCACTCCTATAGTACCTAAGCGAGTCGAAGAAGAATTGACAGGGGCAAAGGAGTACTACGATTATAAGGAAAGATGCGTTTTTTGCGATATAATAAATCAGGAGTTATCTGATGGAAAGAGGATAGTGGAGGAAAACGATGCCTTCATTGCTATTGAACCTTTTGCTGCACGATTCCCATTCGAAACCTGGATCTTACCAAAAGAACATAAAAACAATTTCGGTAAGATAACCAACGATGAGGTAAATCAATTCGCCGAAGTGCTGAGATTGGTCTTGAAAAGACTCAAGAAAGTCTTAAACGACCCGCCATTTAACTTCATAATCCATTCTTCCCCTGTAGATGATCGAGGAAAGGAATATTATCATTGGCACTTAGAACTCATGCCGAGATTAACGAAGGTTGCCGGTTTTGAATGGGGCTCAGGTTTCTATATAAATCCTACTCCTCCAGAAGATGCGGCGAAGTTCTTGAGAGAGGTGGAAATATAGGCACGTTTCTGGTCTCAAAAGAATTCACATTCGATGCTGCCCATAAGTTAATACATTATCACGGTAAATGTGAAAGATTGCATGGGCATACGTATAGGCTTAGGGTAACGGTTAAAGGTGAAAGAGATGAAGAAGGAATGGTAATAGATTTTGCTATGCTAAAAGATGTAGTTCAGAAAAGGGTATTGGATGTGCTGGACCACAGCTATCTGAACGACATACTAACACAACCTTCCACAGAAAACGTGGCAGAATGGATATGGGGACAGCTCGAAGATGTGTTGAAGACACCTACTTATCATCTTTACGAGATAGCACTCTGGGAAACCCCTACCTCTTTTGTGATATATCGGGAGAACAAAAGTAGTGCCGAGGACGGGACTTGAACCCGTATGACCCATTAAAATAGATCACAAGGACCTCAACCTTGCGCGTCTGCCAATTCCGCCACCTCGGCGACACTTAATATTTTAGCACATAGATCTGTGAATTTCAATTAGGTTTCTCCCAGATCTTCTTACCCATGCGGTTCAAGCGTTCGGAAGATAGATCAAAACTTACTCCAGGTTCATCTGGCACGTGGAGTTTACCATCATTTACAGTGTTTTCTACCAGATCATTTCCCTTGCCATACCATTTTTCACTGGCGGACACGTCAGTCGGGAATTCGAAACCTTTAAAAGAGGCGAGGCTGATCAAAAATCTTGCGCCAAGACCACTTTCAGGCATCGTTCCTCCCCAAAGTTTTATTCCATTATCTGTCGCGACCTTGTAGATCCTGATGGCCTCGATCAATCCCCCAACTCGCTGGAGTTTTATGTTCCAGATCTTGGATACCCCCAACTCTATTATTACCTTCGCCAATCGCGAAGAAGTGAGAGATTCATCGAGACAAATTGAGGTTTTTATCCTCTTTCCAAGCTCCTTTAGATCCAATAAAGCTTCGGGATGCAAGGGTTGTTCATGAAATAGGCAGTTCATTTCATCCATATTTTTGAATATTTTCCACTGTTCCAATTTGAAAGAAGAATTCGCATCTGTCCACAACGGAAAATCTTTTCCTACCATTTTTCTTACCTCTCTAAGAGGCTTTATCTCCCACCCGGGTCTGATCTTTATCTTGATCCTTCTGTAACCCTCTTTAAGCGATTCCTCTACCTGGGCAAGCAGCGTATCGATCTCCCCATCTTCTGGTATTCCTAATGCTGCTCCTGACTCTACATATTCATTGGATTGCAAGAATTCCTTCTTTACCCCGAAGTCGATCATCTTCTTCTCTATGAGCCTTTTCAAGGGGATCTCGTTCTTCTTGGCGACGAGATCCCAGTAAGCATTTTCTACGCCACATCTTGCAAAGGGATGCCCTCTGACTCTGTTCTTAAGAAACTCATCGAATTCCTCTATTGAGGAAAAGGACTTTTCGAATATCATCGGAAGAATATATCTTTTCAAGACGATCCTGGCTATTTCTACAGTTTCACTTGAGTAGAAAGGTGCCTCAAAGGGTGCGGTTTCTCCATAGCCTGAGATGTTACCTTCTCGCAGTTCCACTATAAGGGATTTCCGCGTATAACATGTACCGGAACTTATTTGGAAGGGTAACCTCATTGGAATGGAAATTTCATACAAACTGATACCGTTGATCTTCACTGATTCATCTATCATTTCGACTCCTCTCTTTCAAAACTGTGTTCGAATATGTTGAAAAATCTTAGGATACCACCCATCCTGAAAAGATATCCATTTTCTTCAAGCCATCTCATTGCGATCAAAAGACCCTCTTTTGGATGAAAAATGAGATGATGTAAGGCTTTTCTGGTCCTGCTGCCATTCCTCATCCTGTATTCTTCAATGGGTATTTGAAAAAAGGTATGGCATTGACCGTTCGTCGCTCCTCGCAAGGCATATTCCACCATCATCTTCCCTGAGCATATGTTTCCTGTACCGGAGATCGTAATTCCCCTCTTTTTGGCATCCAGGATCTCGCTTCTCAGGGAATCCAGAATGAGTATATTGTTATCGGATAGATCGTAACCCC
>WFSK01000266.1 GCA_015486095.1 Thermotogae bacterium | reverse complement strand
GGGGTCTCATAACTGGAATTCCTTTCTCATGTGCTATTTTCATCTGTTCCAGTATGTACGGTTTCATCTTTTCTCTTAAAAATAAAAGTTCTTTTATTATTTTGTAGGCTTCTTCTCCAAAGGACCATATCTCATTTGGGCCTCCTGTCAATTCATATACATCACATCTGTTGCCATCTTTCGGATACGGGAACCTGTATCCATGTAATCTGAATATTGGACAAAACACACCGAATTGGAACCATCTTACAATCAATTCCCTGAATTTTGGATCTTCTGGATCCCCTCCATAAAAACCACCTATATCTGTAGTCCACCAAGGAATCCCTGCCATCGCCATGTTCATTCCTGCTTTCACTTGATTCCTTAAAGATTCGAAGGTTGAAGGTATATCACCTGACCACACTATTACTCCAAAACGCTGACTCCCTATCCAGGCACTACGAATCAGATTGACGATTTCTTCTTCACCAACGGATTTCATTCCATCATAGAAAGTCTTTGCATAATAGAACGGATAAATGTTGCTAACCTCTAAACCGTTTCCCAAGCTATATCGAACGTTATCGAAATCATATGGTATCATCTCTGGTTCTGCTACATCTAACCAAAATTCCTTGATCCCATATCTGAGATAATTGTTTTCTATCTTATGCCACACAAATTCTCTTGCCTCCGAATTGGTTGCATCAAAAAAGCTTGTTGATCCTCGAAATGTTAGGAGTATAGGGATACCTCGCTCCGTCCTGACGAGTAGATCTTTTCGCAGCATATCGGAATAATTTTCAGAATGAACATCAACTGTGGGCCAAATGGACACCATCAACTTTATTCCCATTTCATTTAGTTCCTTAATCATAGCTTCGGGATCTGGCCAATATTTAGGATCGAACTTCCAATCTCCTTGATGTGGCCAATGAAAAAAGTCTATGACTATAACCGATAACGGTAATCCCCTTCTCTTATATTCCCTTGCTACATTCAGTAGTTCTTCTTGTGTCCTATATCTGAGTTTACATTGCCAAAAACCCGCAGCCCATTCTGGCAACATCGGTGATTTACCAGTCAAGTTGACATATTTTTCTACGAGCTCTGCAGGAGTCTCTCCATAAAAGATCAAATAATCTATCTGCTTAGCTGCTTCTGCATACCACATCGTATGATTAGTCGCAAATTCTACCCTGCCAATAGCTGGATTATTCCAAACAAAGCCATAATTTCTATTTGATATCAAAAATGGAATGCTAACCTGCGTATTTTTCTGAGCCAATTCCAATACACTACCTTTTAGGTTAAGATGCCCATTTGCGTATTGCCCCATTCCATAGAAATGCTCACCTTCGTATGATTTAAAATACAAGCTAATTTTATACAGATTACCGCCGTTGGATCTGTAATTTCTGGCATATAAAAGAGCCGCATTATTAACACGATTATCGATCCATAATTCTTCTAAAAGAACTTTACCATCGTTTGTAAAGTAATTTACAGTTCCATCTTCGGATACTTCGGCCATGATCCTACCATTTCTTATTCTGACCTCTTCAGAGTTAATATCGATTTGGGCTTCGCTTCTTGACTGAGGCAATAATGTCCAATCTTGTTCCATAATATCCTTATTCATGGTCGATCTGAATCGTAAACAATCTTTACCGTATGGCTCAATCCAAATGGTTTCTCCATTTCTCTTTACCACCAGTTTACCATCGACTTGCTTAAAAGCCATTTATTCTTCATCACCTCACCGATGCTTTCTCCATAAGTTTATCTTGGAAACAAACTAAATGATATAACCTTTCTTCCCCATTGTCAAATAACAAAAATATAAGATAACCCAAGATATTCGTCAATTGCCACATTTAATAATACTTAATTGCGAATAATACAGAAATTTGTACAAAAAATTGTTTGATCTTGGATCATAACTGTACTATAATACGTAATACAGTTATGTGGTTCAAAGTAGATTTTCACAGTGGAATCCCTGCATACAGGCAGATAGTGAACAGGATGATCGAGGCTATAGCGAGAGGAAAACTCGATGACAAGACTGCTATGCCCTCTATACGCGAATTGGCTATAGCACTTGGGGTGAATCCCAACACGGTTGCAAAGGCATACAGAGAACTAGAACATCTGGGTTATATCTATTCGAGACCGGGGATAGGGATGTTTGTGAACGTAAGACGTGATGAGATCGAAGGGATGATCCTTCGAGAGATCGAAGACAAATTGAAGGCTATCCTGAATTCGGCTGTAAAGCGAGGAATATCTTTGGATAAATGTCGAGAAGTATTCGATAAGTGTGTTGAGGAGGTAGAAGATGAACGAAGTGATACGTGTTGTGGGAGTTCACAAGACCTATAAAAACGGTGTCGAAGCATTAAAAGGTATTTCCACAAAGATCAGAAAAGGCAGCATACACGCTTTATTGGGCCCGAATGGTGCTGGAAAGACAACCCTGATGAAGTCCATTATGGGGTTTATTCGGCTTACACGAGGAAAGATATTCGTTATGGATAGAGAAGTAGACCTAAGTGGAAACGCGAGTATGGGGAAAATAGCGTTTTTACCTGAAGAAAAGCAGTTATATGGAAGTAAAAAGGTTGGCGATATGTTGACACTTGCCAGACAGATCTCCACAGAATGGAGTGAAGTGAGGGTAGAGAAATTGCTAAAAGAATTTCCTCTTGATTTAAGCAAAAAGGTTTCACAGCTATCTCATGGACAAAGAACACAGTTGTATCTTATCATCACACTTGCTCAAGACCTTCCGATCTGGATGCTCGATGAACCAACTTGGGGGCTCGATCCCGTCGTTTCGGAAAAGATTCTTTCTCTCATGAAAGAGTTCATCTTAGATGGTGAGAGGGCGATATTGTATGCCTCTCACAATTTATCCGAGGTCGAAGAGGTTGCGGATACGGTTACCATAATCGATAAAGGTAAGATCGTGTGCGAGGGTGAGATAGATGAATTGAAAGATGAGATAAAGATGTTGAAGATAACCCCCATAAAGGGGATACGTATACCAAAGGAGAGATTAAAGGGATTGATGAGAGTGAAGTATAAGGGGAATGACGTGATATTCCTCGTAAACGGCTACACCGAGGAAGATATGAAGATCTTATCGGAATGCAGCCTTAATGAAGATGTGGAGATCCTGGATGTGACGTTGAAAGATATATTTCTCTTTCTCGTAGATGGAAGGGAGTGAGAGAAGTGATCAAAAAAGAAATCACCGATCTAAAGTGGAGATTCATCGTGATAACCATTATAATGGTATTTCTTTTGTTCCTCACCCTTTTCTTGAAGGACATGATGTTTAGCGCATTACCAACTGACTTGAGTCAGCAGATAAAGGGCAATAAATTACTTTCCAGATTGATGAATCCAGATGTTCTAAAGAGGCAATTTGAGAGAATGAGGAAGGATTACAACTATTACGTTTGGTCTCAATGGTACGCCAAAAATTTCTTCCAATTCCTTCTTATTGCTGTTATCTTGTATGGCTTCAGTTCATTCGCGAAGGAGGTGGAGAAGGGAACTATATATTTCGTGTTATCTCGAAGAACGCGGAAAGCGGTCTATCTTTCCAAGATATTCGCGGGTTTGATCGTAGTGATCATCACCGTTTTGATCGAGGGGTTACTCCCTGTGATCGTTGCTCCTTTGTTCGGTAACGGATTTAAGCCCATCGTGGGAGTGGAGATAACCTTTCAAGCTATAGTGGTATCAGCCCTTTTATATGCAATAGTTTCTATATTTTCCATCCTTATGAACGATCAGGTAAAACCGATTCTGATCTCCATAGGAGCGTTTGTAGGTCTATGGATATTCGGCTGGTTCAAGGATACCCAGTATCTTTGTGTCTACAGGTACATGATGGGAACGGATATCTACCTGAATCATGGTATTCAATGGCTTGCTACCCTATTGATCTTGGCTATCACGGGAAGTTTGTTCTATTTTGGATGGAAATTGTTCGAAAATAGAGAATTTTAAGGAGTTACCGCTCGGTCTACCGGCTGCATATTAGTTGGATCTTCGGGGATACGAGCCTGCGAAATTGGCTAAGAAGGTGGATAGACCGATGCTGATCCTCCAGGGAGGG
>WFSK01000265.1 GCA_015486095.1 Thermotogae bacterium | reverse complement strand
TTCCAGTTTAGTTTCTCCATCTCATCCACTATTTTATCCATCCTCGGATCATGCCACCTGGAAACATGACCAACAGCAAATTTCCCTATCGGTTTATAGAATTTAGAATGCCACATTCTGAATGTTCTTTGTAAATCTGGATGTCCACCCCAAGGTTCAATTGCTGGCCAAACTCCACTCGCATCGAATTTACCATTGCCCACGATCGTGCCTTCCATTTCAGTTGCAACAACTCTCGTATCTATGCCAAACTTTCTCCAAAGTTGAGCTACTGCAAATGTATTCCTATGATCTGGATGTACCGGATTTGCATTTGTATATAACGTTATTTTCCATGGCGTTCCATCAGGAAGAAGCCATTGCCCATTTTTATCTCTCTTGAATCCATTCCTTTCGAGTAACTTCGCTGCAACATCAGGCGCATATTTCCACCAACCAAAGCCAAATATTTCTCTTATCTTTTCTGGGGTATTAGGTACTTTATAACCTTCTCCCTTAGCCCATTTTGCAAGTCTGAATGGAGCTTGAGGATCATAAGGTTTGAATGGCTTGCCGTTAACTTTTATATCAAGTGTGAAATTCTTGACCCAATCTTCCATTGGCTTATAATACCATTTTTGGTACAGTGGCGTTGGCGGCACAGCTAAAACTCCCATAGTCGCCATTCCATTAAATGCCATTTTCATTTCTTCTACGATATCTATTGCAAGTGTCAATGCCCATCTTACATCTCTGATATTAAACGGGTATTTTGCCGTATTCAATGTAATACCAGTCATACAGGGATCGACGTTGACGACATATGGATATTCTTTTCGATATGCTCTGGATGTCTTATTTCTTTGCAAAACTGCTTTTAAAGCATCGGGACTGAGATCACACATATCAAGCTGATGTTGTACCTGTGCGATAACTTTCTTCTCGGCTGGCCCATAGTAGTAGTAAAGTACGTATTTTGGTTTTGGCTCTCCGTATAATGTACCAGTTGGTGTTCTATCCCAATCTTTCCTACGCTCCCACAGTGTCCAATATCCAGAAGGGTCGTAATCCTTCAATACATATGGTCCTGAACTAATTGGCGGGTTAAAGGTAAACGTTAATAGATTTTTAACTTTCTCAAACACATGCTTTGGGAATGGTCTGAAACAACCCCATCTATCAAGGAAGAAGGTATGGAATCTTGAGTTTGGTTCTTTGAGTTCAAATACTACCGTATATCTATCCGTTTTATAAACCTTGTCGACGTAGTCATTAAATTCATCGTGATAAGCCATACCTTCCGTTGCCATTACAGTTTTCACATCGTATACGAGATCATCAGCCGTTATCTCTACCCCATCACTCCAGTACATTCCTTTTCTGAGCTTTACAGTCATTTTCGTGAAATCTTTATTGTAGATTGGTGGTTCAGCAGCAAGTGCATTTATGATCTTACCGGTAACATACTCGTCCATCCAAAGAGGTTCTAGCATGAGTTGCTGAACTCCTCTATCAGGATTACGCCACACCAAAACCCACACATTGAAATTACTAGGAGCCGTAACTCTCCCACTAAGCACATCAGAAATCAGTGTTTCATTCCTTGGCAGATTTGCCAACTGGGAGAAACCTACTACTGAAAACAAAAGACCCACCAACAACATCACCATTAAAAATCTTCGCATCTCTTCAAACCTCCTTTAAGATTTTCATCTTAACCATCGAAACCAATAACATTAACTTTTTTCCTCTTCACTCACCTCCTCTCTCGTTTTACACTCAATTCCCAATGTTCATTTACGATCGTTGCTGCTCAAACATATATTCGTTCAAAACTGCCTCCAGCATTTCCTGCCTTCCTGAGGAATTTTGAATATGTTCATGTTCCATAGCATACCTTTCAAGATCCCTGAAATTTATCTCTCCGCTAGCGATCTTTAGACCTATTCCATCCCTATAACTCGCATACCGTTCTTCAATGAAATTATCTAATACTTTGTCTTCGAGCAATCTATGAGCGATCTTCAGACCCATTGCGCAGGCATCCATTCCCGCGATATGGGCGTAAAAGAGATCCACAGGTTCAAAAGAGGGTCTCCTCACCTTGGCATCGAAGTTAAATCCACCAGGTTCTATACCCCCGTTTTTCAATACCTCGTACATTGCCAGTGTTGTGCTATATACATCGGTAGGAAAACGGTCTACATCCCAACCGAGCAACGGATCTCCTTGATTTATGTCGATACTCCCCAATTTATCGTTGATCCTTGCGTAACGGAGTTCGTGTTGAAAGGTATGACCTCCGAGTGTTGCATGATTTGCTTCGATGTTTAACTTGAAATATCTATCGAGGTCATAGTTTTTCAAGAAAGCTAGAGTAGTAGCCACATCGAAATCATACTGGTGTTTCATAGGTTCCTTCGGTTTGGGTTCTATCAGCAGCTGTCCGGTAAAACCTATTTCTCTTGCATACTCTACTGCCATGTGCAGAAATCTTGCGTAGTTATCGAGTTCGAACCTCATATCGGTGTTCAACAGAGTTTCATAGCCTTCTCTTCCACCCCAGAATACGAAATTCTGTCCCCCTAATTCCAATGTGACTTCCATTGCTTTCTTCACCTGAGCCGCCGCTCGAGCAAAAACATCTACATTACAGGATGTAGCCGCCCCATGGGTGTAAATCGGATCCTTAAACAGATTCGCCGTTCCCCATAGGCATTTAACATCACTTCCATTCATCAAACGTTTTATATACCTCGTTATCTCATCCAAATTCCTATTGGTCTCCCCCAGAGTTTCTCCTTCAGGTGCTATATCTCTATCGTGAAAGCAGAAATACCGGACGCCGAGTTTTTCGAAGAATTCAAAAGCAGCATCTACTTTGGCCTTCGCACGCTCCATGGGATCCGTAAAGTTATCCCAGGGTCTTATCATGTTTTCACTTCCAAATAGATCGGCTCCTCTAAAACCAAACGTGTGCCAGAAGGCTACTGCAAATCTCAGATGATCTTTCATCTTTTTATCACCGATGCGTTCCTCCGGATCGTAATACTTAAATGAAAGAGAATTCTTGGATCTCGGACCCTCGTATCTTATAGCTGATACATTACTAAAAAACTCTCTCATGGCTCCTCCTAAATTGATATGTGGTATCCACTATATAACTTTCTAACTCCATAAACTGCCGCTCCTACTATGGAAGATGTCCCGGCCTTAAATGAGGTGGGTTCTATTCGTAAATTAACGGTTGATCCGAATATGGCGTGTTCCTCAACCGTCCTTATCAATGTATCTTTTATATGATCCCATAACTTAACCATTCGACCACCTATGATCACCAATTCTGGATCCAGACCATTTACGATATTGGCTATACCTACACCTAGCTCTTTCGCTATATCTTCGGCAACCTTTATGGCAAGCTTATCTCCTTTGTTGCAATTATCAACGAATGAGTCGAACATCTCCTCATTGTTCTTCCCTCTAAGATGATAAGGAGACTCTAAGTTATAAGAATCGACCGCAACTTTTATCGAACCGTATCTCTCCCAACACCCAAAGTTCCCACATTGACATTTCCTCCCCCCTTCGTTTATGATCATGTGTCCGAATTCTCCCGCACTGTAGTTATATCCTCTAAATAAACGGTTGTTTATTATTAGTCCAGTTCCTATACCCTCATTGATCAATATGTAAACTATGTTCTCTTCGTTTTTCACTATATTCCCCATCCAGGATTCCGCTAATACAGAAAAATTGGCTTCATTGTCTATACTTATGGGAATATCTGTAAATTCGAGACGTTCTCTAAAGATCTCATCGACTCTTATATTCTTCCAGTGCAAGTTGGGTGCGAATTTTATAACTTTATTTTTAACGTCAACTATGCCAGGTATACTGAAGACGATTTCACTTATATTCTTCCCTTCTTTGTAAAATTCGTTCGATATCTCCGCGATCTTGTAAAATTCATCCTTAGGATCTGAAATCGTATCGAAAGAAGATTCCTTCTCGATGTGAGAATTTGCATCTGCAAGGACAACCGTTGTCGTATTAACAGAGATACCGACTGCTATTGTCTTTATAGCATAGGGATTTATATCCAGAAGAACGGGTTTTCTACCCCCTATGGATTCTCCTCTTCCGTTTTCTCTGACATATCCCTCATTTATTAATTCTCTGATCAACTTGGAAACAGTACTCTTGTTTAAACCACTCTTCTCGGAAAGTTCGACCCTCGATATAGGTTGATACTGTCGGATCATGACGAGAAGTAATTGCTTATTTATATCCTTTATCTTGCTCTGGTTTCCCGTGATGATCTTTCCTTCTATCAAGCGCCTCATCTTTCACCTCTATTAAGTTTATCTTGGAAACAAACTAATGATATAACTTTTTTTATTCTCTGTCAAACGATAAAAATGAACGAGAGCAAGAGATAATCTGGAATATTTGCCAATTACTGTATATAAAAATCCTTAATCGTGAATAATACGGAAGATCTACACAAAAATTAAAATTCAGGGATCTTTCTTTACACGATCAAATCGATCTTTGACTCTTACCTATGTCCAAGTGGTATATGTAAACTGTAGCGAGAATCCTCGCAATGAAGGAAATCATGAATACTATTCTATACATATCTACATTCCAACTCCAAAGTGTAAAATTTAACTTTGAAAAGGACATGGCAATGACACCAGAGCAGATATTACCTACGAACACCATACCATTTGTTATACTTGTAAAAGCAGAAAATGCTTCGGTTTTTCCAAACGAAGGAACCAATTCCATTAAAGTGGTAAATGACGTGAGGAAGACGCCAGCTGTAACGAATATTCCTATCAACGCATAAAGAATCCCTATGTAATAGATAGAAGGTACGGCAATGAAC
>WFSK01000264.1 GCA_015486095.1 Thermotogae bacterium | reverse complement strand
CCCTTATAATTACTAATCTTCCCCTATATCCTGGTACAGCACCTTTAATTGCCAGAAGAGCGTTTTCCTTATCTACCTTGACAACCTGGATATTCTGCATCGTGACACGTTTGTTTCCCATCCTACCTGGCATTCTCTTTCCCTTTATTACCTTCGACATGTGAGTCGAAGCACCTGTGGAACCGATCGTACTATGAAATTTAGAACCATGTGTCCTTCTACCTCCACCAAAACCGTACCTCTTTACTACTCCCTGAAAACCTTTTCCTTTGCTCCAACCCGTTACGTCTACGATATCACCTTCTTTAAATATACTCACATCTATACTTTGTCCAACTTCGAACTCTTCTGGAGAAGCGATTCTGAATTCCTTCAAAAATCGCATAGGATTCAAGTTGGCTTTTTTGAAATGCCCCAGTAGAGGTTTAGTGGCCTTTTTTATCTCTTCGTATCCGAGCTGAACAGCATTATATCCATCTTTTTGCTCTGTCTTTACTTGTGTAACGTAACAAGGTCCTGCTTGTATCACCGTTACAGGTATCGCTTTACCATCTATAAATAATTGGGTCATACCTACTTTCCTACCAAGGATTGCCTTCATATAATAACACACCTCCACTGGCTCAAAGTTTGATCTCGACATCAACACCAGCAGGGATATTTATCTTCATCAGTGCGTCTACCGTTTCTGATGTTGGTTCCTTTATATCGATCAATCTTTTATGGACCTTTTTCTCAAAGTGTTCACGTGAATCCTTATCTATATGAGGAGATCTGATCACACAATATAAAGTTCTCTCGGTCGGTAAGGGAATTGGACCCGAAACTTTTGCATTTGTACTACGTACAGTTGTTACTATCTTCTTTGCAGAAGCATCGAGTAACTCATGATCATATGCTTTTAATTTCAACCTTATTATCTTACCAGCCATAAAGGTTCCCACCTTTCTTATGAATCGATGATAGGAGCAGGCGAGCTTTGCGAAAGAGCACGCTCACCAACTCCCTATACTCACTTCAATATTTCAGTAACAACACCAGATGCAACCGTATGTCCACCCTCTCGTATAGCGAATCTCATTTCCTTTTCCAAAGCAACAGGTTTTATCAAATTTATCGTTACAACGGCGTTATCACCTGGAGAGAGCATTTCAGCTCCTTCGGGTAACTCAACCACCGTACCAGTCACATCCGCTGTTCTAACGTAAAATTGCGGTCTGTAACCTTTAAAGAACGGTGTATGCCTTCCACCTTCTTCCTTCTTCAGAACATATATCTGTGCTTTAAAATCCGTATGAGGTGTTATTGTACCAGGCTTGGCCAAAACTTGTCCTCTTTCCACCTCATCTTTCTTTATGCCTCTTAAGAGACAGCCAATATTGTCACCTGCTAAACCTTCCTTCAATATTTTCCTGAACATTTCAACACTGGTACAAACCGTCTTTTGTGTCGGTCTTAAACCCACTAACTCAACCTCATCACCAGCAACGATCTTACCCCTTTCCACTCTACCTGTCACAACAGTTCCACGACCCGTTATAGAAAATATGTCCTCTATTGGCATTAAGAATGGCTTATCCACATCTCTTGTCGGTAAAGGTATATATTCGTCTACAGCGTTGATCAAATCAAAGATAGGTTTCATATCTTCGCCATCTGGATCATTGGAATTAAGGGCTTTGAGAGCAGAACCTTTTATCACCGGTACTTCATCTCCTGGATAGCCATATTCGGTCAACAGGTCCCGCGTTTCCATCTCTACCAGATCTACCAATTCTGGATCATCTACCTGATCTGTCTTGTTCAGGAAGACTACCATCGCAGGGACCCCAACTTGGCGTGCAAGTAAAATGTGTTCTCTCGTTTGAGGCATCGGTCCATCCGCAGCACTGACTACCAATATAGCACCGTCCATCTGAGCAGCTCCTGTGATCATGTTCTTAATGTAATCGGCATGACCAGGGCAATCTATATGAGCATAATGTCTCTTATCACTTTCATATTCCACATGTGCTGTGTTTATCGTTATACCTCTTGCCTTTTCCTCTGGGGCGTTATCGATCTTCTCAAATGCTATCCATTCACCTTTCCCTTTAAGGGCTAATGCCTTAGTAATAGCAGATGTCAAGGTCGTCTTTCCATGATCGATATGTCCTATCGTTCCAATGTTGACGTGTGGTTTTGTTCTCTTAAATTCCTCTTTTGCCATTTTATCAACCTCCCTAAAAAATGTTTACAAGCTTTCTTCATAGCCCATTACTTTATTGATCAACGTCTGAGGAACAGGTGCATAAGAATCGAACTGCATCGTATATACACCTCTCCCCTGTGTTAAGGAACGTAATGCCGTAGCATACCCAAACAGTGAACTCAACGGCACCTTTGCCTTTACCACTCGCACCCCGGCCTTGGTCTCGAAACCTTCTATCCTACCCCTCTTAGCATCTATATCGCTTATAACATCTCCTAAGTACTTCTCTGGAGTGATTATTTCTAAACTCATAATGGGTTCGAGAAGGATAGGCCCTGCTTTTTCCATACATTCTTTGAATGCCATAGATGCAGCTATCTTGAACGCGATTTCAGAGGAATCGACTTCATGGTAAGAACCATCTATAAGTTCAACTTTCACATCTACGACTGGGTATCCACCCACGATTCCCGTTTCCATTGCCTCTTTTACTCCCAATTCTATAGCCGGTACGAATTCCTTTGGTATTATACCTCCTACTGTCTTATCCTCAAAGACGAAACCACCACCCCTTTCCAAAGGTTCTATCCTCAGAACTACATCTCCATATTGGCCTCTTCCACCAGTCTGTCTTATATACTTTCCTCTTGCTTCAGCTGGCAACGTAATAGTCTCTTTGTATGCAACTTGAGGTTTACCTATCTTCGTTTCAACGGAGAAATCTCTTCGAAGGCGATCTGCGATTATTTCGAGATGAAGTTCTCCCATGCCAGAAACGATCATCTCACCACTTTCCTTATCTGTGGTAACTCTGAAGGTAGGATCCTCCTCCATCAACTTTTGAAGAGAAAACATCAAACGCTTTTCATCTCCCTTATTCAAAGGTTCAAGAGCAACAGAGATAACTGGTTCAGGGAACTCCATCCTTTCCAGAATCAAAGGCGATTCTTCATCACAAAGAGTTTCTCCAGTAACGGTATTCTTCAATCCGATCAGGGCAACTATGTCTCCCGCGTAGGCGAATTCCCTATCTTCTCTCTTATCTGCATGCATCAAAAGTACACGCGTAATCCTTTCCTTAATCCTCTTTGAAGAATTATACACGTAAGAGCCCTTTTTCAACGTGCCAGAATAGAGTCTCACATACGTCAAACGCCCAACATAAGGATCTGTAGCGATCTTGAATGCCAATGCAGCCAATCTACCCTCATGGTCAGGTTCCAGATATATTTCCTTATTTGTTTTGGGCATAAAAGCTCTGACAGGTGGTATATCTACGGGGGAGGGTAAAAAATTTACGATGGCATCCAAAAGTGGTTGTATGCCCATACCCTTAAATGCACTTCCACAAAGGACGGGATTGGCTTCATTTGATATAGTTATGCGACGTAGAGCGGATATGAGATCCTCTTTGCTTATCGTCTCACCATTTATATATTTCTCCATGATATATTCATCGAAGTTAGCTATAGATTCTATCATTTCCTCGCGCGAATCTTCAACTACATCGATCAATTCTGAAGGAATGGGTAAATATCGATATTCACTCCCATCTTCACTCGTCCAAACGATCATCTTCATCTCTATGAGATCGATCAAGCCTCTAAAGTCTACCTCAGAGCCCACGGGTACCTGGATCGGAATTGGATTAGCAGACAGCTTTTTCCTCAAGGAATCCACAGACATCGAAAAGTCTGCTCCTATCTTATCCATCTTATTAACAAAGACTATTCTGGGCACCTTATATTTATCGGCTTGCCTCCAAACAGTCTCAGATTGGGGTTCTACCCCAGCAGAACCATCGAGTATAACGATTCCGCCATCGAGTATCCTTAGTGCCCTTTCAACTTCTATGGTAAAGTCCACGTGCCCTGGCGTGTCTATAATATTTATTTGATGTCCTTTCCATTCGCATGTCGTAGCAGCAGAAGTTATAGTTATACCACGTTCCTTCTCCTGAACCATCCAATCCATAACAGCAGTTCCTTCATCAACCTTCCCGATCTTATAATTCTTTCCAGTATAATACAATATATGCTCGGTTGTTGTAGTCTTACCAGCATCTATATGAGCCATTATTCCAATATTCCTATAATTCTGAAGGGAAACTCGCCCTTCCATATTCTTTATCTCCCTTGAAATCGATACAAACTTAGCTCTGCTCACCATTTGTAATGTGAAAACGCCTTATTAGCCTCCGCCATCCTATGCGTGTCATCTCTTTTCTTTACAGCCGCACCTGTACCTTGATATGCCTCCAATAATTCCGCTGCCAGTTTTTCTTCCATGGATTTGCCTCCCCTATTACGGGCAGCTCCAATGATCCACCTTATAGCAAGTGCAGTTTTTCTCGGTTCTTTTACCTCAACAGGTACCTGATAGGTAGCTCCACCAACTCTCCTCGGTCTCACCTCCACGAGTGGAGAAGCATTCTGAATTGCCTGTTTAAATACCTCAATTGCATCTTTTCCCGTCTTCCCAGATATGATATCCATTGCTTTATAGAATATACGCTCAGCGGTATTTTTTTTACCGTCCCACATGATCTTATTTATAAATTTCGTTACCAAAGTATCATTGTAAATCGGGTCTGGCTGCACTTCTCGAACTTCAGCTCTTCTTCGTCTCACATTCTACCTCCTCTCAAATGAGTTTTAAAGACCACAAACCGTTCATCCTTCTTTCTTAACTCCATATTTACTTCTGGCCTTTTTTCTTCCCTCTACTCCCTGAGTATCCAGGGTCCCACGAATGATCTTATATCTTACGCCTGGAAGGTCTCTGACTCTTCCTCCTCTCACCAAAACAACTGAGTGTTCTTGCAGATTATGTCCTATACCTGGGATATATGCTGTGACTTCAATGCCATTCGATAATCTTACCCTGGCTATTTTTCTCAGGGCGGAATTAGGTTTTTTAGGTGTTGTGGTAGATACTCTTATACATACACCTCGCTTTTGGGGATTACCCCCCAAAGCAGGAGTAGCAGACCTGGTTCGTATTCTTTTCCTACCCTTACGCACTAACTGATTTATAGTAGGCACTAAAAAACACACTCCTCTCCATAGATCACACAGATGATTCCATAACAACGATG
>WFSK01000263.1 GCA_015486095.1 Thermotogae bacterium | reverse complement strand
GCGGAAAGCGAGTGAATGTCCAGCAACGACACCTATTATAGCCATACCTTTTGCATAATCGAATTCTTCTAATCTCTTCTTCATTTCATTCTACACCCCACTTTTACAGGACCTTCCTCATTACGATACTTCCTTTCGAGCAGTTCTTACTATACAATCATAATTTTTCATAATTTTTATTGTATCACGGTTTTACTTTTTCCTTCAATTATCAAATATTCTATTATAATATTCAACTTTTTGAATAATTATATTAAATATTTTGATATTTATACTTGACAAATTGAAATTTATAAGTATAATATAAATATATGTGAGTAAAAAATTAAAAATATTTAGGAGATGAGAGGATGTTGTTCGCGAAGGTGTTGGAAATGCTAAGAAATGGAAAGAGAAGGAAATATGCTATATTAGGAGAGAAGGGATCTCGAGAGATGGAAAGAAATAGGGGAAGTGTATCAATGGATTTGGAAGTATGGAAGCAAATCCAATCTTATAACCACTATTATAGGGTTTAGGAGATGGGGAAAGTGCGCTTGAACGATAATGATTTTATGGAAAAGCAATGTCCCGACGACTCACTGAGAAGAGGTCTCTTCAACAAAAATTTCATGTTGCTCTGGATAGGACAACTCGTATCCGCATTCGGCAATGCGATACAGTACATAGCCTTGATGTGGTGGGTGCTTAGTGTGACAAGATCTCCAGCCATACTTGGAAATGTCTTCGCCCTTGCAGTGTTACCGCGTGTTGTGTTGGGACCGATCGCAGGTGTGGTGGTAGACAGGGTAAATAGAAAGTGGATAATAGTACTGGCAGATCTATTCAGAGGAGTTATCATCGTATGGATGGGGCTGATGGCTTTAAAAGGTACTCTACAGGTATGGCAGCTGTATGTTATAGCGTTGCTGGTAGCTTCTGCTGGTGCCTTCTTCGATCCTGCTGTTGGTTCGAGTATCCCAAATTTAGTTTCGGGTAAGCATCTCACACGTGCGAATTCTCTGTATAGCATGGGATCTCAGGTCTCTAATATCGTAGGTCCAGGTGTTGCAGGCCTTTTAATAGCGATGGCTGGAGCTCCTGTAGTTTTCTTAATCAACGGCCTCACATACTTCTTCTCTGGGGTAAGTGAAATATTCATATCTATGAGTTCTCCTCATCTGGGGAATATTACACTTAAAAGTACCGTAGAAGATCTGAAAGAAGGTTTTCATTTCATTGCAAAGCAGGGCTACATGATCAAGATGTTCATTACATTCGCAGCTTTGAATTTTTTCATGTCTCCCATAGATGTGATCCTTCCAAAATATGTGAAGTCGGATCTGGGGTATGGAGCAGGGGAATTTGGGATCTTAATGGCACTCTTTTCTGTAGGATTTGTAATCGGAGGAGGTATCCTCTCGATATCTCCTGAGATAAAACAAAAATATATTCCGATAATATGGGGAATAGTTGGAGTAGGTGGGTTGGTAGCGATCTTCACGTTGATTCCCTCTTTGTGGTACATATATACAGTTTCATTTGTAATAGGAGTTCTCATCGCGTTAGTCAACATATTGATCAATGTATTCATTCAAAAGATAGTGCCTGACGAAAAGAGAGGGAGAGTCTTTTCCGTTATGGGAACTTTGAGTGGCGGCCTCCAACCCATATCACTCGCTCTCATTGGTTATACGTTGGGTGTGATCAGTGTTAGGATGTTAACCATTATCATGGGGATATCCAGTGCTTTTTTTGGTTTATTTCTTTATACTATACCAAATATAAAGGAAGTTTTTACTACTGGAGACAACGATATCCTTTAGTATATTCTTTGTATCTTTGGAACGAAACTGAAAGGGGAGATGATGGATGTGAATAAGCCTTTATCTATATGCCCCGTTTGTGGGACGAAGTTGATGATAACTGAGTACACCTGTCCTCGATGTGGAACAGTGATAAAAGGCAAGTTTGAAACTAACCGCCTATTTCGTCTGAATTCAGAGCAATTGGAATTCGCTGTGGTGTTCATAAAGAATCGTGGGAATATAACAGAAGTTGGAAAAGAACTTGGCATATCCTATCCAACTGTCAGAAACAAATTGAATGAGATCATAAAGCAGCTCGGTTTTGAAGTCAAGGAGGATATAAAATCCAAAGAGGAGAGATTGAATATACTCAGGAAGTTGGAGGCTGGGGAGTTAACCGTTCAGGAAGCCATAAGACAAATGCGTGGAGAAAAATGAAGAAAGGAAGTGGAACGATATGGGAGAAGAAACTCGTTCTTTCAACATTCCCCTGGAAGGGATAGAAGGTGTCACCTTAGGTGGTGTGAGTGCAGATCTCAGTGTACATCCGACCGTTGGAAAAGAACTTGTTCTCAAGATCGATTTAAAAGGTGCAGATAAGGATGTGAAGGATTACAATCCTCTTATAACGAAGACAGGAAATAGTGTAAAGATAGAGTTGGAACCCTGGAAGGAACGCTGGTTCTCTCTGTTTAAACGAAGACTCGATCTAAGAGTTGTCGCTGAGATCCCAGAGAGTATAAAGAACCTGAATTTGGGATCCGTTTCAGGCGATATAGATGTATCTGATCTCTCTGCAGAAATGTTTCTGAGCTCCGTTTCGGGTGATATTCGTGTAAACAAGTGTAATAGCAGTCTTCCTCTCTCTTTCAAAACGGTAAGCGGAGATGTGGGATTCAAAGAGATCGATATTCGAGCTTTAAAAGGCAGAACGGTAAGTGGAGATATCCATATAATGGAAGCTCGCGGTGGCAGTCTTGATGTGTCAAGCATAAGCGGAGATGTATCTATTACATCATCTGCTTTTGAATCATCAAAAAGGATTTCCACAACATCGGGAGAGATCGATTTTGATGGATTGTCCATTCCGAATGCTCGAAGCGATCTGACCAGTGTGAGTGGAGATGTGGAGTTGAGGTTCAGAAACTTCCCTTCCTTGAGACTGGAGTATCATACATCATCTGGGGATTTCAAACCGAAGTTGAAGGGCAGTTTCAGTAAAGTCAGAAATCATACTTATATTTTCACAGTAGGCGGAGGTGAAGAGAAATATAATGTAAAGACAACTTCTGGAGATCTTATCGTGAGTTCTCTGGTTAAAGAGCCTGAGCCCTCTATTAAGGAAGAAGATGAAGAGGTGAAGACTGTGAGAAAGTTATACGAGGAGGGAAAGATAACAATGGAAGAGATGCGGGCACTTCTGGAAAGCATGGGATATTCAGAGGAGGAAATAGAAACATATTGTAGAGAAGGAGGAAAGGGTAATGAATAACGAAGAGATGATGAAGATCCTGAAGATGGTAGAAGATCATAAGATTTCAGCACAGGAAGCTATGGAACTCATTGATTCTCTTGAAAGACAAAAGGGAAAGGAAGAAAACGTCAGGAAAGTATTAAGGATAAACGTATTCGATAAGCAGAAATCCCAGAAGGTTGCAGATATAACGATACCCATCAGATTGGCTACCTTGGCGTTCAAATTCATCCCGGGGAGTGCTCTAAAAGAAATGAAAAATGAAGGGATAGATGGAAAAGAACTTCTCGAAGCGTTGAACACTTCAGAAGTTCCCAATCTGCTCAAGTTAGATACAGAGCAATATCATATCGAAATCGGCATAGAACGTGCATAATGATCGCAAAAATAAGGGTAGATCTATCGACATTCTTAAATAACATAAAGATCGTGAGGGAAAGGATTGGAAAAGAAGTTAAGGTCCTCTTTCCTGTAAAGTCCAATGCCTACGGGCATGGGATCGTGGAAATGTCAAAAGCAGCGGAAAAGGTTGGTATAGATTATCTCGGAGTGGCAAACGCTCAGGAGGCAGAAGTTCTCCGCAAGGCAGGGATAAATCTCCCTATCTTGATCTTGTTTCCTTCATCGACTCAAGATATCAATAGGTTGATCGAATTAGATGTATCACTCACAGTTGTAGATCTGAGATTTGCTCGATCGTTAAATCGGCGAGCTCGATCTCATAATCGTTTTATACCTATCCATGTGAACGTTGACACTGGGATCGGGAGAAGTGGCATCTTTCGAGAAGATGCGTTGTCTTTCTTCGAAGAATTGAGAAAATTACCTCATCTCAAGGTAGAAGGAATATTCAGCCATTTCAGTGTTGCCTCATCTGAAGATTCTGAAGATAGGAAATATACACTTGCACAGATCGATGAATTCAACGATATTCTTGATAAGCTAAATGAATTGGGGATGCTTCCCCCACTATGTCATATCGCAAACTCTGCCGGTTTGATCCAATATCTCGACCTTGTGACAAAGGGATATTTCAACATGGTAAGGCCCGGTACCTTGCTCTACGGTTATCCAGAGGTGAAGAGGGAATGGACGAAGGATATAAGACCTATAATGTCTTTGTTCACCACAGTTGTTCAGATTAAAAGATTCCCTCCAAACAAGTTCATCAGCTACGGACGGACTTATAAGACGAAAAGACCTACGAAGGTAGCATTCCTTCCGATCGGGTATGGTAGTGGTTTCATGAGACGATTATCGAATTGTGGTAAAGTGATCGTGAAGAATAGAAAAGCTCCGATAATAGGCCATATATGTATGGAACAGACCATGATCGATATCACTGATATTCCAGGGGTGGAAGTGGGTGACGAAGTTGAGGTTTTGGGCCCACGAATGCCAGCAGATCGGATAGCTCGAAGTATAAACGCCGATCTCACCGAAATACTGACCTCTTTTTCTGGAAGATTCGAATACGAATATCTACATTGGCATGATATGATATAATGAAAGTAGTTAAGCGGAGAAGGGAGGGAATGGTGACTTATCTTAACTTCGTAGATAATTGTCACACGAACTATGGATGTAAATATTGTTAACGCATTCGTAGGTGGGACAGAAACCGTTATATCTAATGTTATAGGTATTACTCCAAAGCGTACAAAGCCTCATATACTTCAGGATAAACATATAAAGTTCGAAGTGGCCACTCTTATAAGCATGTCTGGTGGACTCAGAGGAAATATCCTTTACAGCATGGATATCAGTTCATCACTGAAGATAGTATCGAAGATGATGATGATGGCTATATCCCAATTGGATGAGATGTCCAAGAGTGCTATAAGTGAACTAGCGAATATGATATCAGGGAATGCAGCAACAGTTCTTTCTAATTTCGAATTAGTGGTGGATATAACCCCTCCTTCTTTGATGCTTGCAGAAGAGGGCAAAGGTGAGGTAGAGATGCCAGCTACTCCGATTCTTGTAATACCGTTTCAAGTAGAAGATTTTTCCTTCGATATAAACATTTCCATAGTTGAGTGAGAGGTATGAATATACTCAAGTCTTATCTTGTGTTAATAGGATTAGTGTTATTGGTTATATTATCTGCTTATGCATATGCTACTCCTCGACGATTGGGTATGGGAAATGTAGGAGTAGCATTGGGAGACGATATTGGTGATTTTATCGTGAATCCTGGTGCTGATTTCAGTGATTCCTATGCTGGGGCAGAGACCTCCTGGCTCTCTATTCCTTCATCTGATATAACGTTTACAACGAAATTAGGAGGTCTTAAATGTGCCTGGGGATACGGTAGACAGCCTCGGATAGGTCTTTCTTTGAGGTGGGGTTCTGTTGGTCTAGGAGCAGGTCTGGATTTGAATGGGGGTTATAAACTCTCTTTGGGGACAGCTATGGACTTGAGTCCTCTTTTCTTGGGGATGGCAATTTCCGATTACGATCTGATGAAGAGGAATTCGATCAACGTGAGAGCAGGATTGGGTATAAATATATCTGATCTCCTGGAGTTCGAAGGTGATATCGAGCAAGGGATTCCTTTCGACAATCCTTCCGCCTTTCTCGATCTCAATAACGCAAAATGGAATGTAGGATTAGAAGCTGATCTCTTCGATTGGCTTTCACTGCGCGGTGGATATAATAGTGTTCTTGGGTTATCGGCAGGTATCGGAATGCATCACTGGGGAACCGCACTCGATTATGCGCTTCTATGGAAGGATAACACCTTTTCTCACTCTCTCGGTTTCAGCTTATCCATAGGTCCGGCAAAGAAAAGACCATATTTATTCCTCATGAGTATAAAAAATCTATTGCCGGGGACAAACGCTGGTGGAGCACCTACGGAAATGCTCAGGGATGGTGTGAGGGTAGATGATTTGCTCAGAGTATTGGATTACGTGAAAGATGATCCCTATTGTAAGGGTATACTCATAAGAGTGAGAAATTTCCCTGATTCCTTGGGAACATATGCCTTGGTAGAGGAGGTTAGATCTGGGATAAATAGATTGAAGATGGCAGGGAAATATGTAGTGTTTTACATAGATGGTGATGTATCTCTGCCTGCATATTACCTTTCCACTGTGGGTAACAAGATATACATGCCCACCCTTTCCAATCTATACGGACTTGGTGTTTCGATGGATATACAAAAGGTAGGTGATATGCTGAGAAGTTTGGGGATAGATATGATGGTCTTCACTGCCGGAGATTATAAGAGCACGTTTAATCCCCTGGCCTCTCAAATGACGGATAGACAGTTGAAGATGGTAAGGGACATCGTTTCGGTACTCCACGATACCGTGGTAAAGGATATAGCAAGAGATAGGCACATAGATGAAATATCTCTCGAAAAGTATTTAGATAAAGGTTTTATCGATGCGATGAAGGCAAAAGATATAAATCTTGTGGATGCGATCGGCTATTACGAAGATGTTAAGAAAGACATGATGGATGAGTTGAAAGTTGAAGATACGATAAATATGGAACAAATGAAGAACTTCCTTGAAGATAAGGAGAGGATAAGTGGTGATATAGCTGTAATTCCTATCGAAGGAGAGATAGTAGTAGGAGATGAAGAAGAGTCCGGTTTTGGAAAAACCACGGATGGAGCGGTAGTTGCAATGATTCGTAGGGCAGAGCAAGACAGAAATGTAAAAGCGATAATCTTGAGGATAAACAGTTCGGGAGGCTCTGCTATAGCATCTGAGCACATCTGGCATGCGATAGATGAATTCAAAAAGACGGGCAGAAAGGTGATCGCTTCTCTCGGCGGTATAGCGGCTTCTGGAGGATATTATGTTGCGAGTGCAGCAAACTACATCGTTTCAGAACCGCTTTCGATAACAGGAAGCATAGGAGTTGTTATGGAGATCCCAAAGATATACGATTTGCTTTCCAAAGCGAGGATAAACAATTACAGTGTGAGAGACAGGATTTCTTCTCGACCTTTCGATCCGTTCACTTCGTTGACACTAAAGGAGAGGGAAGAGATAAAAGAAATGTTGCAATATTCTTATGCCTTTTTCATAAAACGTGTATCATTCGGTAGATCTCTTACGGAGAGCGTGGTAAAGCAACTGGCAGAAGGACGCGTCTACACTGGTGTTCAAGCGAAGGAAGTAAATTTGGTCGACAGATTGGGTGATCTGAATACCGCGATAGAAATAGCGAAGAGGTTATCCGATATACGGGGTAGGGCATCTGTGTGTTATTATGGACATAAGATGAGTATCCGTCAAAGATTCATATTGAATTTGTTATCTACTTTTAACCTCTCCACGTACGATGAAGAGCAGTTGTTGGAGTATCGTTTTTAATGGGAGAAAAGAAAGATAAGAAAGATGAATTCAGATTAAGGGATGTCTTAAAGACGTTTGCTGGTGTTGGACAGATAGGCTTAACAATAGCGGCAAGCACCTTTGTAGGTATAATGATCGGATATTATCTGGATAAATGGACATTTAAAGGTAAAATTTTCACTATAATATTCTTCGTATTGGGGTTGGCAGCGGGTGTATGGAATGCCTATAAGATGTTTTCGAAGATGATGGAGGAGCAGTTGAAGGATGAAGATAAAAGAACTAAGTGAGGAAGTGAAGAGGATAGCGATAAGATCCCTTATTCTTGCGGGTGTGATCGGGGGTATAGGGACGCTTGTACTTTTCGACATCTCCTTTTTAGAAGGTATATCTGCCGGGGTTGGGATTTCAATCCTGAATCTATTTCTTATACGTAAGAGTATATACGATATGGTAGAAAAGAAGAAGGTAACGCCCGTCAAGACAGGCTATATCATACGATTGCTCATAGTAGCGGCCATGATGCTCTCGATAGCGAGTACGAGAAACATCACCTTATTTACGGGCATGGCTATCGGTGTATTCATACCGAAGTTTGTGATATACTTTTCTTATATAATCGGCAGGCAAGGTGATGAAATGTGGCGAAGAAAAGGAGATTATCACGATTCGGTTGGTTCCTGATAATCTATATGGTGGTTTATGTAGTAATTGCGTATTTCGCTATAAAGACCATGGAGCCTCTCACGGGTGTGGGAAACAGATGGATAATCCATTTCGGCAGGTTTTTCTTCTGGGCAGTAAATCCCATGACGTTGATAATGAGCTGGGCGTTGATGGCGCTCCTCATCTTCATAGGTTATCGGTACAAGAAGAAGCAAAAATTGATCCCTGACAGAAAGCAGAGTTTAATAGAATGGATATTGAGTTTCATATATCATGATATGGTAGAGGGTGCATTTGAAGACAAAGAATTCGCACGAAAAACGGTATTTCCTTTCGCCGCTACACTCATGTTGTTCGTGACATTCTCCAACATATTGGGTGGCATTCCAGGCGTTCAAACGGCTGTGGAACACGATCACCTCAAAAGCTTCACCCTGTTTCAGGATACATGGTACTCCCCTACGAGTGATCTGAATACGAATCTAACCTACGCTTTGATGGTCTTGTTTGTAGCTCATGGACTCGCTATCAAGAGAAAAGGATTTAAGAGATATCTGAAATCGTATATAGAGCCGTTCATATTCATGCTCCCGTTGAATATTATAGGTGAGTTTTCGAAGGTTATATCTCATTCGTTCAGATTGTTTGGAAATATAGCGGGTGGTGGAATATTGGTCCTCGTCTTGAGTTATATGGTAAAATATTTCATATTACCTGTGGCTTTATGGGGCTTTTTTGGATTCTTTGTGGGTATAGTCCAGGCAATGGTGTATTCTATGCTGGCAGTGGCATATATAAGCGTGCAGACCGAAGGATAACACATAAAAATGGTGAATGGGTGGCTGAGTATTGTGATAAGTGTTGAATAATAAACTTTGTAAATACGGAGGGAGGTATTTCGATGGTAGATGCGAATCTTACCAAGGCGATAATCGAGGGATGTAAGTATTTGGGAGCAGGTATTTGTATGGGAATAGGAGCGATCGGTCCTGGAGTTGGAGAGGGTATCGTTGGAGCCCATGCCATGGATGCGATGTCAAGGCAACCGGAAATGGTAGGAACGATAACGAGAAGCATGCTCATAGCGGATGCAGTTGCGGAATCCACAGGTTTATACTCTCTGCTCATAGCCTTTATACTAATCTTCATAGTGTGAAGAGAGTGGATGGGATATGCTGAGTTTTAATTTCACTTCTGTTTTACAGATAATGAATTTCATCATACTGATGGTCTTGCTGACGAAGTACCTATATAAGCCTTTCTTGAATATGATGGATGAAAGGAAGAATAAGATCGCTTCTGATCTATCGAAGGCAGAGGAGTTCAGAAAGAATGCAGAAGTGTACAGGGAAGAAATGCGCAAAGAATTGGAACGTGCAAGAGAAGAGGCGAGACGGATCATCGAAAGCGCAGCTGAAAGAGCAAAGAGATTTGAAGAAGAACAGAAGAATAAAGCAAAATTAGAGGCCGTCAAGATGATAGATGATGCTAAGAGAGAGATAGAAAAGGAAAGAGAAAAGGCTTTTCAAAGCGTCAGATCTGAAGCCGTGAGCATCGCTATCCTACTCGTTAAACGTATCTTAGGAGAACAAATAGATATCGAAGTGAAGCGTAGATACTTGGAAGACGTTATGAAAGAATTGAATAAATGATATGGGAGTTTGTGTGAAGGTAGCAGAACGCTATGCTCAAGCGTTGTTGAATATCGGAGAAAAGGAAGGAAAGGTAAAGGAATTCAAGGATATTCTTACCCTTACCGATAAGATCTTTAGGAAAAGGATGGTGTATGAATTCCTTTCTAATCCTGTTATAACCGTTGAAGAGAAAAAAGAGATTTTGAACCTTCTCCCCGAAGAGATACCAGACGTTGTGAGAAAGCTTTTCGAACTGATGATCGAGAAGAGAAGGGGTGCTTGTATTCCCGAATTGTACGAATCGTATTGCTCTCTTATCGATGAGAGTAAAGGTATAAAACATGCGTATGTGTACTCGGCGATTCCTCTTTCTTCTGAGGATAGAAAAGCGATCACGAGGATCGTGGAAAAGAAGGTAGGGGGAAAAGTAAAACTC
>WFSK01000262.1 GCA_015486095.1 Thermotogae bacterium | reverse complement strand
TCTCTGTGGTGTACCGGAAATGGGAGTTCTAAATGCTGCATACGTTTTTAGAAGTGTGGATCATATGTACAGAGTTATGACTGGTCCAATTGGCCAAAAATTCTTCAAAGAGCTGGAGAAAAAAGCAAACCTTCACGTACTCGATACCTGGTACTTGGGTACACGTGAACTCAATCTTATAAAGAGGGTTGGACCTGTAAGAAAGCCATCAGACTTGAAGGGTATCAAGCTCAGGATGCCAAACAGCAGGGTTTACTTAGATATGGGACGTGCTCTTGGTGCTCTACCTACACCAATGGACTTTACCGATGTCTATCTTGGATTGAAAACGGGTACCATTGAAGGACAAGACAATCCGCTTCCAACGGACTATTCTGCAAAGTTCTGCGAAGTTACTCATTACATCGTTTTGACAGATCATCTCATAGGAATACTAAATCCAGTTATAAATGAAAAACTTTGGAAAAGCATGCCAGAAGAATATCATACTTACATCAATAAAGCTATGGAAGTTGCTCGCTACTACATGAATTACATGGTTACTGAACAAGAAGCCAAATTGATCGGAAAATTCATAAAAGATTACCACATGGAGATAATAATCCCAGATAAGGAAGCTTTTATGGAGAATGCAAGGAAATTTTACAGTCAACCTCGATTCGACAAGATATGGGGTAAGGGAATGTACGTGAAGATCCAAACTTCCGAATAAGGTACCTAACTACGTCAGCGGGAGGAGGCATTCCTCCCGCATTTCCTGAATTCGAGGAGTGAGAATGTGAAGAAAGCTTTGAAAATCGTGTTAAGTGTATTAGAAATTCATTTTTCTTCTCTATTACTCTTTGTGCTTTTCTTGAGTATGTTTTTGCAAGTTTTGATGAGGTACGTTTTCGACTATCCGTCGCCAGCTTTGTACGAAATAATGACATGGTCATTCGTATGGACTGTTTGGTTAGGAGCAGCCTTCGCATGGAGATATCAAGATCACATAAGATTCAACGTGCTGTATGAAAAATTGCCGAGAAAGGTTCAATTAGTTTTTGACATATCATTCAATCTGATCTTCAGCTTTACGTTGATAATATCATTTTGGCCAGTCCTAAACCAAACCATATGGTATAAGGTCATAAGATCTCAAGTGCTGGGCATACCTTGGGATTATCTCCTAATGGTCCTTCCTTTATCCATGATCTTAATTCTGATCCATAATGTAGTATGGATTTACTATGAGTTTGACGAACTTATAAGGGGAAAGAGACATACTGGGGAGGAAAAACCATGGGCTTAGTACTCTTTTTATTGATGTTTGGTGTGATGTTCACATTCGGCTATCCCATTGTTTTTGCAATGATAACGGGAGGATTTTTCTACATAATTTTTTCCCACCTAACACTTTCGAGCCTGATAGATATGCTGGTCATCCATTTTTCATCGCAAACAGTCCTTATAGCCGTTCCACTTTTCATATTCACCGCCAACGTCATGAACGATTGCGAGATAACAAAAAAGTTGTTCGATTTCATCGAAGAAGCCTTAGGACCCGTGAAAGGAGGTCTCGGGTATGCTAATATAGCGGCAAGTGTGATATTTGCTGGTATGAGTGGTTCAGAGATCGCAGATGTTTCGGGGATAGGAAATATAGAAATAAAGGCAATGATGGATAACGGGTATGATGGAGCTTTTTCTTGTGCTGTTACATCGGCATCAGCTACCATTGGTCCTATAATTCCTCCAAGCATTCCAATGGTTATCTATGCAATGCTCACCGGAACATCATTGGGCTACCTATTTTTGGCAGGTTTTTTGCCAGGTCTTTTACTTGCCATAGCCGAAATGATGGTTACTTATATCCTTTCCAAGAAGAGAAACTACCCCGCAGGTCAAAGAACTGCATTTCCAAAGCTCTTTAGAGATTTCATTCGATCGTTTCCAGCGCTCCTAACCCCGGTTATTTTGCTTTATGGAATATATGGAGGAATATTCACAGCCACGGAAGCTGCGGCCGTTGCTGCTGCTTACGCGATAATAATAAGTTTCTTTATCTATCGAACCCTTGGGTTGAAAAAACTCTACAAGATATTAATCAGAACCACAGAAAATGTTGGTTTTATAAGTAGTATAGTTGCTGCCGCTTACGTGGTAACTTATGTTGTAGCCCGAGAACACCTTCCTGCAATGCTCACGAAAGTATTTATCTCATCTGGATTGCTCTCGAGTAAATGGACGTTACTTCTTGGTGCAAATCTTTTATATTTTGTGTTGGGGATGTTCATAGATGTTTCTATTATTCAATTGGTTGTTATTCCATTGCTTTTTCCACTCATTGTAAAAGTCGGAGTAGACCCTGTACACTTTGGGGTCGTTACGACAGTGAATCTTATGATGGCCTTGGATACACCTCCCTACGGGCAAACTGGTTTCATAACGAGTGCGATAAGCGGAACACCTGTAAAAGATGTTTTCAAGGAAATGTTAAAGTATTGGATACCAGTGGAGGTACTTACCTTAATAGTGATAACCTATTGGCCGAATTTCACTTTATTTTTACCAAGGCTATTTGGCTATAAAGGCTGAAAGGAGGAGGAAATAAAATGGTGTTAGAAGGTGTGGTTGTAGCAACGGTAACTCCAATGTTTAAAGATGGTAGAAGAATAGATCTTGGTGCCATACCAGATTACGTGAATTTCCTTATTGAAAAAGGGGTTAACGCTTTGTTTGTCAACGGAACAACCTCAGAAGGGTTGTTGTTAAACACAGAAGAAAGGAAGCATACACTGGAGGCATTTTTGAAAGCGGTTAACGGCAAGATCAAGGTGGTTGCACATTGTGGAGCACTTAGAATAGAAGAAGTTTTGGACTTAGTCGAACATGCAGAGAAGATCGGAGCAGATGGAGTAGGTATTGTCACACCATTCTATTATAGGATCGGTGAAAAAGGTATAGAGGATTTTTATGCGAGAATTGCCGAAAAATTTCAGGATATTCCGATATACCTATACAACATACCAAGTTTAACAAACAATTGGATAAGTGCACGAGTTGCAACATATTTGCATGAAAAGTATCCAAACATCACGGGGGTAAAAGATAGTAGTGGAAACTTTTCGCATGTGTTATCCCTTATAAACGATACTCCCGAAGATTTTTCTACTCTCACAGGATATGATAGGGCTTTTCTTTCCGCCCTTTTTGTGGGTGGAAAAGGATGTGTTTCAGGCCCTGCAACCGTCTTTCCAGAATTCTTCGTTAAGGTTTGGGAATTATTCAATGAAGGAAAGTATTCGGAGGCAAAAGAAGCACAAAAGAAGCTTACAAAATTGTCTCTATCACTCGATGATGGGGCAAATATTCCACTGCTGAAAGCTGCATTAAAATGGAGAGGCATAAATGTTGGGGGAGTAAGGACACCCCTTGTAGATTTGGAAGAAGAAGAGGCTGAAATTTATAAAAGCAAAATAAGTTCTACACTTGAGGAAATAGGATTAAACTGGAAAGTTTGAAGAAGTATAAAATATATAAGAAGAGGTGAGATAGGTAAACAAGATAGAAGTTAAATATGACCTCTTAGGATGGTAGACCAGATGTTAACGAAGAACTATTGGCGATAAACAGGGAGTTTCAATAAGAAAACACATTCTTACCGTTTACGAATGTATGCAACACTTTTGCATTTTCGGGATCATCCGATGATAGAACAACGAGATCGGCTTTCATACCCTTTTCTATCTCTCCGTTCTCGTGTTCTTTCAACAGTTTAGAGGCATTCGTGGTATATATCGCAAAGGCCTCATCCTTGGTGAGAGATTCGGTGCCATTTTCCATAGCTGCCTTTATGGAGAGGAGGGGTGCAAAGTTTTCCACTGGACTATCGGAGCCACCCACTGTGATAACACCCGTATCGTATATCTTTCGCCATGCATAGGAATAAGGGAGATATTCATCGTACAATTTTTCTTTTATCAGCATCTTATCGGAGATGGCAAATAGCGGTTGAATACAAACTCCTATGTTCGTATTCGAAAAACGTGCGATGATCTCCGAATTCAACACCTGACAGTGCTCTATTCTTGGGAGTAAAGTTGATGTATTACCCATTTCTTCTATGATATCCAAAGACTCACTTACTCCTGCATCTCCTATCGCGTGGATCGCAACGCTTAATCCCCTCTTCTTCGCTTCATGAAATGCCTTCGATAGAATTAGCTTATCTTCTAAATACCCATGGTTCTCAGGAATATCTTTATATCCTCTGCTCAGAGCAGCGGTAGACGCCCCCAAACTTCCATCTGCATAGCACTTGATACCGATCACCTTGAAGAATTCATCTTCTGATGAATTTAAGCCATCGAAGGTGGGGAGAGCAGATGTGGAGATAAAGGCTCTGACTTTAACCGTTAGCCTACCCTCATCTGATAGTTTCTTGTATGCCTTCAATGTATCTGCATCAACATCCATATCTACAACCTCGGTGATGCCACTGGCGTTGAGTTTTCTCATTATATTCAAAATGGCGTTCTCTTTATCCATATGAATCGATTTCCTTATCTCACGAACGATCTTCGTCACATCGGATTCATAGAAACTCCCATCTTCACTCTTAAGACCGAGTATGGCCATCGCTTTCGTATTCAACACACACATATGACCACAATTTCTCACGATACACACAGGTATGCCTTCGAAGAAAAGATCGAGAGTAGTAGCCGTTGGCTTCCTTTTTTCTATTAATCTATCTTCTGTCCACCCCCTTCCTAAGAGCCAATCTTTTCCTTTCATGATCTCCAATTTTTCTGCGATTTCCTCGACAGAATGGCACTCTTTCAGGTCCACCCATTCCATGAGGGATTCGGCAGTGGCGATGATATGGATATGTGAGTCGATGAAACCAGGATACACGAACGCCCCACTCAAATCGAGTATTTCTCTTGCCTCAACATTAGGATACGGATTTTCCGACACGAAAGATATGTAACCATCTCTTATTCCAAGACTTCCAATGGACTCCGAATTCTTTCTTTCAAGCGTAGCGTTTTCTATGAGAAGGTCGAACATATTATTCCTCTACAGGTATGTAGATCTGATCGCCGGGCAAGATGTGGTCTACATCGTATATAAAGGGATTCAAAAACTCTATCTCTTTTACCAATCTCATCAACTTTATCGGCTTTGCATTTGGAAATTGGGTTTCGAGATAATACCACACCCTTTCCCCATACTTCACCACTTTCTTTATAACTTTCTTCTCAGCTATGTAATCATCGAGTATCGAGAGTCTCTCTTTCCACTCGCTTATTTCAGGATCTGTAGGATAGTGAATAGAAATACGGCTCAAATACCTTCGGAAGATATGTTCATCGTTTCTCAATCTTGCCACAAGCAGGAGCTTTTTCCCATTTTCTAAAGAGGGATGCATGTTGTAGGAGCCTATGAAGATCTTTAGAGCATTATCGTAGTTGCCCTCTTTCATATCGATAACACCGAGATAGTAGAGTATATCAGGGGTCCTTCTCTCTTTGGGGATCTTCTCTATTTCCATGCGAGCGTTTTCGTATTCTCCCGACGCCAAATAACATCTTGCCAATACCAAGTGAACAGCTGGGTCATCGTGATGGACTTTCAATATACTCAAAGCATAATCCCTGGCATCTCTTATATCACCGATATTCAAAAGCATATCCGAAAGATCCAAATACATCTTCGTATCGGTGGGATCATGAGATAAGGCTATCCTCATTACGCCTATTGCATCAGCAATATCTCCTCTATCCTCGAGGTGAGAAGAAAGCCTCTTAAGAAATCCTACATCCTTTACATCTCTCACGATCGAGTAAAAATCCTTCCCGTTCGAGATACACAGATCGATATACTCAATGGCCATCTTGGGATCGAATTCCCTGGATAGATACTCTTCATAATAACTCATCAACTTTCCATTTTCACCGTTGCGTTTTGCATCCTCTATCAAAAAACGTAATACTTCTTTGCCATATATGGAATCGAGTAGATGTCTAGCAATTGAACTTGCGTTGGTGTAATCCCCAAGACTTTTCAAACTTTGAAACGCAAGATGTTCGAATTCGACATCGTTTCCAACGATATCATGATACTTTTCGTAAACATCTTTCACATCGTTGTAAAGCCCAAAATCGGCAAGAAGCCGTTCATACTGTTTTATCCGTTCTGTATCAGTAGGATAGCGTGAGATGTAACTGGCATATATGGGAATCGCCGTACGGGGCAGTCTTTTTTGACCCTTTAACACATCGAAATAGATATCGTAATATCTCTTAGATGGCTTGAGCGTTAAGAGTTGTGGTAAATATATGCTTAGGGAAGAGGCATCTCTCGTGGATAAAAAAATATCGACAAGGCGCTTTAGAGTCGTGGCCTCCATATCCTCGATCGATCTTATCGTAGAAGATGCCAATTCCTTTGCTTCTTCTGTTTTGCCCTTTTCTATGTAGATATTGAGGAGTTTCATGCGATCTCCTACATCATAGGGATCAGTCGATATACGTTTCTTCAGTGAGTCTTCGGTAAGAATCGTCTTTTTAGGAGAGAATACCGTGAAGATCAGAACAACAACTGCAGAGATCCCAATTGCTGCGATCGCGAGATACAAGCCCTTTTTCCCGCTCAATCTCCTCACCTTCTTATATAGGTGATCTTACACACGAGCCTTTATCTTCTGAATCTTCAATTTGAATTCGAGAGTTTTGAGAGACTTCTGGGCAAAATCGACCACAAAGCCGCTCGAATCGTTTAGCATCTCCTTCAGTTTCATTTCGGCACGTTCATCTTCATACTGTCCTAATAGTTTTGCCACGAACCCCCTCACGAACCGATCTTCATCATTCGTTGCTATGAGCAAGGCCTCGAGTATCCTCGGATCGTTGAAATTCTGGAGGACCTCAGTGGACTTCAGTCTAACAAAAGGATTTTTATGGTGTAAAAGGAGGTCTACACAAGGTGATATGAAAGATTCATCGTATATATTCTTAATCTTATCCAGGGTATTCATAACGAGACTATCATCATCACTTTGCAACGCCTCTTTTATGATACCGAGATCTTCTTGCATACATATCCACCCTTTGTTGAAGTTAACAAATTCATTTATTATTATAAATTATAACATATATTTATGTCGAGATTCGAATGACTTTAGACTCTATATCAAATTGCGTTGATGGAGAGGACTTTATGTCCTGTCCATAACAAACTCCATGAAGTAGGAGGAGTATCTCGATGCGCGAGTTTGTGAACGGTTGCGAATACGAGGGAAGGTTTCACGTCGGTGAAAAACAGGAGGTTCGAGTATAACGGCTGCAGGATGGATGCTCGCCGCAGTCCGACGTGATACCCTGAGTCGAGCAACGCCTTCGCTCAAACCTTGTATGATCTGGTCGAAAATGCCATAAATGATCATCACTATCGTTTCCACAAGCCATGGATGCTGCAATACTCTCTTACCTCTTGGATATCGTCTTCATCGAGTGTGAATTCTGCTTCTGGTCTATCTCCAGGCTTCAAAAACTTTCTAAAGATTCCATCGGCGGTTTGAACTTCTATCCATTCGATGTAATGTTTTTCTTCCATCGGGTGTGAAATCGAACCAACCTTGATCTTAACACCCTTATCTGTACTCTCTATTACGGGGACATGCTTCTCCTTTCCCTGTTCTTCCGAATTTTCTTTCATAAGCGTCATAGGCTTTCCACAACACACCAGTTGCCCTGCTCCTTCATGCAGGACCTCAACGATATTACCACAGATTTCACACTTGTATACCTGCGATTTCTCAGTCATCTTTACCTCCTTAGTTATACTTCGCTCTTCATCACAGTTCTTTGTGGCAAAGCCACCAGTCATAACACTCTATTTCCCCTTTCTTTTCTGCCTCTCTTCTATCTCTAACTTGCTCATCTGTGGATGCTGGAGGCACTATCACCCTGTCTTTTATCAATTCATTGTTCGGCCACTTGTGGGGGAGAGCTACATGGTTTGAATCACTTACCTGTAAGGCTTTAAGAGCCCTTAAGATCTCATCAACGTCTCTACCGACCTCGGCGGGATAGTAGATTATCGTCCTTATAGTCGCATTCGGATCCATTATGAACACGGCTCTTGCGGTGTTTGAGGAGCCAAGCGGTATCATCCCGAGTTTTTCTGCTAACTCTCCACGGTCATCGGCTATTATTGGAAATTCTATTTCCACATCCAGATTGTCCTTTATCCATTCCGTCCACTTGAGATGTGCGAAGACTTGATCCACGCTCAATCCTATCAAGTCTGCTCCCAGGTCTTTGAACTTTTCATAGCGGATCTGGAATGCATAGAACTCCGTTGTACACACCGGTGTGAAGTCCCCGGGGTGTGAGAACAGCACCCACCAGTGCCCCTTGAATTTCTCGGGTAATTTCATCATTCCATGTGTCGTCTTCACCTCTACCTCTGGAAACTTTTCTCCTAATACTATCATTTTCACCACCTCTTCATTTTTCCTCATTCACGAGGGGAACATAAGTTCTTTTTGCCAGTTCTCTGTCTAACATCAACAAACCGTTACCACTCTCGGCGATGAGCTTGAGATAATTGATTATTTCCTCATCGTTTGCCTCTTCTTCAACTTGTTCATCAACATACCATTGTAACAGGTTGAACGTCGCTCTATCCTTTTCTTTCTCTGCGAGTTCTACAAGATTATTTATGCATTCGGTAATGTGTTTTTCATGTTTCAAAGTCTCCTCAAATGCATGTAAAGGAGAATTCCATTCATGGGGAGGTTCTTTTATCTCATACAATCTTACTTTTCCTCCACGCTCTACGAGGTATCTGTAGAATTTCATCGCATGGTCCATTTCCTCTTCATTTTTCACTTCATCGCTTATCCATTCTTTATAAGCATCGATAATAAAGGTGGGATCTTTGTATATCGGGCCGTGGCTTGGCGCTATCATGGCTATTTCAAGTTCCGAGATCTTTTCGATGTTTTTTTCGATGGCGGTCCTAAAAGGCATCATTATCTCGGCGTAATACCTCTTTGCAGATTCAAGCAACTTTTCTCCCTCTTCAGCAAACAGAGAGGAAGTGGCAAGATGTGAGCCGAAAAAATCACAACTGAAAAGAATTTTATCTTCTACAAGGTAGGTAACCATTGTCTCTGGCCAATGCACCCAGGGAGTAAATGTAAATTTTAAAGTCTTATCTCCCAAGGATAGTGTAGACCCGTCATCTATCGAGGTAAATCTCTCGTCGGGTATTAGGAGGAGATTTTTCAGAAAACCTTCACATCTTTCGTTGGTAATCACTCGTGCTTCGGGATACAACTCCAGAAGCTTTGGAATCATACCCGAATGGTCTTGCTCCGCATGATTTGAGATTATGTAGTCCAATCTCTCGATCCCAATACTCTTCAGGTTCTCGATCAACTCATCGCCTTTTGTGGGATCTACGGTATCGATGAGAGCAGTCTTCTCCGTACCTCTTATGACATATGCGTTGTACGTGGTTCCATCGGGCAACGGAATGAGTTCATCGAAGAATTCTCTATCCCAATCAATTGCTCCTACAGAATATATTCCCGACTCAACTTCCCTCGCCGGCATTCGGATTATACCTCTTCAAACTCTTCTTTTCCCGCACCACATACAGGACAGACCCAATCATCGGGTAACTCTTCGAATTCAGTTCCCGGTTCAATTCCGCTGTCTGGGTCTCCCTTTTCCGGGTCATAAACGTACCCGCACACTCTACATTTATACTTCTTCATCTTCCCACCTTCTTTTTTGTTTTCCTCAATATAAGTTGGGGCTGTTTTGGGTGCCCTTCCACGCTTGATCTCATGGTAATATGCGTATGTCATAGGCTCTTCATCGTTGATGATCTCCGCATTTGCTAATCTGCCAATAAATACGGTATGGGTCCCTGCATCGACCGTATTTACAACTTCGGCTTCTAAGTATGCAGTGATGTATTCCTGAGGTATAGGGACATTCGTTATTCCCATTTTATACCTTACATCCTCGAATTTATCGATCTCTCTACCCGATTTAAAGCCAAAATGCCCGATGAATTTCAACGGTGCCTCTTTTGACAATATTGACACTCCAAAGACCCTACTCTTCACTATGAATTCATGGGTCAGATTCTGCTTGTTTATGCTGACTGCTATCGTTGGTGGATCCGACGTGATCTGAAACACCGTATTGGCGATCTGTCCATTCAGTTTTTCATCCATCCTTGAAGTAACAACGTACATTCCATAACCAATCCTGTACAATACCTTAAGATCCATATTTAACCTCCCAATATCGGTTAAGTAAGGTTACCATCTTCAATAATTCTCGCTCAGTAACTCGAAATATGCTTTCGGATGTGCACATGCCGGGCACTTCTCAGGTGGTTCGGTACCCTCGTATATGTAGCCGCAATTCCTGCATCTCCATTTCACAATCCTGTCCTTCTTAAAAACTCTCCCCTTTTCTACATTATCGAGTAGAGCAAGAAATCTCTTTTCATGCTGTTTTTCTGCAACTGCTATAGCTTTGAATACTCCTGCAATGACAGAGAAGCCTTCCTCTTCAGCGACACGAGCAAACTCAGGATACATAGTGGTATTTTCGTAGTGTTCACCATCTGCAGCGGCCTTCAAATTCTCCGCCGTGCTTCCGATCACACCCGCAGGAAAAGTAGCTTTGATCTCAACCTCTCCACCCTCCAAGAACTTGAACAACCTTTTCGCATGTTCCTTTTCGTTATCCGCAGTTTCAGTGAATATTGCAGCTATCTGTTCATATCCTTCTTTCCTTGCCTGTGAGGCGAAGTACGTATATTTGTTCCTCGCCTGAGACTCCCCTATGAATGCCGTCAAAAGATTTTTCTCGGTTTTCGTACCTTTTAATCCTTTCACTTTCACAACCTCCTTTTTCTAAGTAATAGCCTCACATATGGACCGATCACAAAGGCGAATTTATTTCTCATTTTTCTCGCGTCTTTCTTTCTTCAAACAATCGGAGCATACACCGATTATATATACTCTTAACTCTTCGATTTTATGACCATCTATCATTTTCTTACCTATGAGCGGACATCCCTTAACATCGACATCGTAGATACGTCCACATTTACGGCAGATGAAGTGATGATGCGGCTTTGCGTTATAATCGAAATGTGATTTTCCCCTTTCTGCCGTTATTTCCTGGATGAGACCATATCTCTCCAACAGATTCAACGTATTGTAGACCGTAGCCTGGGAGATCGTAGGGAATCTTTTCTTCAAATCATGATAGATGTCCTCTGCCGTTGGATGAGTACGATTCTTATAAAGGTACTCCAAGACAGCGTAGCGTTGTATTGTTAATGTGATCCCCTCTTTCTTCAGTCTTTCTATCTTTTTATTTAAATCCATAATGATTCTATTATAATATTAAAATAATTATAAGTCAAATATTAAATTAAATTTTTATTTTATCTAAATAACGTATGTGAGCGATAGTACCACAGGCTTATCTGAGGAAAACGACTCTTTATTATGTAGCCTATGTACATGGCCGTATAATAAAAAAAGTTAATGGAGTGATTAAGGCGAAGTGTATCGTTGTTTCGAGACAGGCGTGAGTGTACCTTATGCTCTATTCAGTTAGTTTTGCATCGGACCGCATCGAGTATTCGGTAGAAGGTATATCTTGATGTGCATCGTTAGTGTAAGTGAAGATGTTGCTCGACTCAGGGGTATCACGTCGGACTGTGACGAGCGTCCTTCCTGCACGCCATCACACTCGAAACCTCCTGTTT